>DATJYN010000081.1:0-8717 GCA_035499575.1 Burkholderiales bacterium
CCCGCCGCGTAGAACGCATCCACCGCGGCGCGGTCTTTCGCCCGGAACGCAACGTGGGAACCCTGCCCGGTCTTGCCCTCGTGCGTGTGCAACCAGAGGCCGGGCGCATCCTTGGGGCCGAAACCGGCATAGCCCTCGCCCGCGGGGCCGGGAACGTGCCCGAGCGGGGCGAGCGCGGCGGTGTAGAAGCGCGCGCTGGCCTTGATGTCCTTCACGCGCAATCCGATGTGGTCGTACATGCTTGCCTCCTTACATATATGTATGGAGGGGCCATGCTAGGGGAAGGCCAAGCTCAGTTCTTGGAGAAAATTGCGGCCCTGCGCCGCTACCCTATATGACGTTCGGCGCGGGCCGATTTCGACAGCTTGCGGAAGCCCCGCGGCGAGACACCGGCGGCCCGGCGGAAGCTGCGCACGAAATTGGACAGGTCGGCGAAACCCACGTCCAGGGCGATCCCGGTGATGGAGCGCTCTTCGTCGGCCAGCAGGCGCGCCGCGCGGCGCAGGCGCGAGCGGACCAGGTACTGGTGCGGCGTCACGCCGAGCACGCCAGAGAACACGCGCAGGAAATGAAAGGGACTCAAGCCGGCGTGGGCCGCGGCGCTTTCCAGATTGATATTCTTTTCAGAATGTTCATCCATCCAGATTGCCGCCTCGACCGCCCTGCGGCGGTCTGCGGAAGAAGATTTATTGGTTGAGATTTTTGCCTTCGACAAGATTTTCAGGAAACGGGAAGCGAAAACCAGACCCACCTCATCGAGGCCCAGGTCACAGCGTTTCTCCGCTGCGGCCTGCGCCATCTCGCCGAGCACCATCAATTCCGCAAGCGGCGGCACCGCGCCGGCATGCCAGGGTTCGCGCGAGCCGCCGAGCGCGTCGATGAAGGCGGGCTTGAAATGGAACGACAGGCACTCATCGCCGCAGACGTGGTGGTCGTGCGTGCACATGTACTCGTCGCCCGGATAGCCGACCATGAACGAGCCCGCAACCAGGTCGTGCGAGGCGCCGCGCGCCTTCAGGCCGAAGCTGCCCTTGCGCACGTAGGCGAGGGAGTAGTTCGCGTGCGACTCGGCAAACGGCTTGTCGCCCGGGCGGGCGGTGCAGCGGTAGTCGACCACCGTGAGCGCATCGTCGTGAAACAGCGTATTCGCGGGCATATTGTCGACGAGTTTACATTCGGCGCGGCGACCAGCCATAGGCCTTCGCGCAGGCGCCGCCCATCAACATCTCCCTTTCGCTCTTGCTCAGGCGGTCGGTCAGGCGGAAGGATTCGACGGCCTGCTCGTAGTTGACCACTGCGAAGGCGCGAGTCCAGTCGGTGCCCCACAGGCATCGGTGCATTCCCCAAGCGTCGAACACGCGCGCGAGCGGCTCCCAGATATCGGGGAAGGGATACGGCTTCTGCGACAGCGTGCAGGCGCCGCTGATCTTGATCACCGCATTCGGGCGCCTGGCGAGGTCCAGCACCTTCGGCAAGTCGGCCCAGGGCTGCGGCGGGGCGGGCGGCTTGCGGGGTTGCAGGATGCCCAGGTGATCGATGATGAATCGCGTATCCGGGTGCCGGTCGATCAGCGCCCTGCCCGCGTCCAGATTGTCCCAGCACAGCATGTTGACCGGAAAATCCTGCCGGACGGCTTCGCGCAGGATCCGATCGAGGCCGGGATGGTTCGGGTCGCAGCCCCATTCCTTCGTCATCATGATGCGGATGCCGACCGTGCCCGGCGCCCGCTTCCATTCGGCGATGACGTCGGCCACCGCCGGATCGTCCGGGTCGACCGGCTTGACGAGGGCGAGCCGGCCGGGATGGGCCTGCTGCACTGCGAGCGCATAGCTCGCGTCGTACCCGTACAGGGAGAAAGCGGAGATGAAGATCGCGCCGTCGACGCCGACCTTGTCCATCGCCGCCACCATCTCGTCGCCCGTGACGTGGGCAGGCCAGTTCGGCACGGTACGCCAGGGCCGGCTCGGCGAATGGGCTTCGTAGGCGTGGACCTGGGAATCAATGATCGTCATGGTGGAAGCCTCTATCGAGCCGATTCAGGCCGCGCGGATCAGGTCGTACAGGGCCTGCGCGGCGGGCGTCAGGTAGGCGCCCTTGCGCGAGAGCAGCACGAGCGAACGGGAAATCACCGGCGCGACGAGCGGAATCACGCGCAAGGTCGGATAGGCGCCCTTCTGCATCGCCAGGCCAGGCACCACCGCGACGCCGACGCCCTCGGCCACCAGCGCGACCGCGGTCGAGCTGCGCTGCACCTCGTAGAAGGAATTCAGCCGCACGCCGCCCTTGGCGAGCGCCGCGTCGAGCAGCTGCCGGTTGCCGCTCTCCAGCCCCGAGAAAATCAGCGGGTGCGGCTGCAGTTCCTTCCAGGAGAGCTTTTTCTTCTTCGCCAGCGCGTGGTCGTCGCGGCAGACCAGCACGAAGCGGTCCGTGAGCAACGGCACGCTCACCAGCTCCGGGTCGTGGGCGCCGAGCAGCGTGATGCCGAACTCGGCCTCGCGCCGCAGCACCGCCTCGGCGACGCGGAACGAGGCGTGGTCCAGGATCTTGATGCGGTTGTTCGGGTGCAGCGCCGCGTATTGCTGGATGATGCGCGGCAGGTACTGCACGCCGACCGTCGGCACGCAGGCGATGCTCACGTCGCCGCGCAGCGCCTTGCCGGTCTCGCGGATCTCCACCAGCGCGGTCGCGAGCTCGGCGAGCAGCCGGCGAGCGCGCGGCAGGAAGTCGCGGCCGATCGGCGTCAGCGCCACCGAGCGCGTGGTGCGCTCGACCAGGGTCACGCCGAGGAAGGCCTCCAGGTTCTGCAGCCGGCGCGTGAGGCCGGTCTGCGTGATGTGGATGGCGTCGGCGGCGGCGTTGAAGCTGCCCTGATCCGCGATGGCGATGAAGGCCTGGATGCCGAGCGCGTCTATTTTCATGCGCAAACCTCATGAATGCCAATAATAAATTCATTTTACGCGGACCGCGGCCTGCCGCAAGATGCCGCCCATGACGCCGCTGCTCGCCCTGTCGCTGATCGCCGCCTCTTCGCTGGTGACCTCGTTCATCTCGGGCATCCTCGGCATGGCGGGCGGCATGATCCTGATGGGCGTGCTGCTCGCGCTGCTGCCGCTGCCCGCCGCGATGATGCTGCACGGCGTCACCCAGCTCGCCGCCAACGGCGGGCGCGCGCTGATGCTGCGCCGTGAGATCGACTGGCGCGTGTTCCGCGGCATCGCCCTGGGAGCGCTCGCCGCGGCGGCGCTGTTCGCGGTGCTGCTGCTGGTGGTGGACAAGGCAGTGGCGCTGATCGCGCTCGGCCTCACGCCCTTCGTCGGCCTGGCGCTGCCCGAGAAACTGCACCTGAATGTGGAGCGGCGCGGCCATTCCTTCGCCTGCGGCTTGATCTGCACCGCGCTCGCGCTGACGGCGGGCGTGTCCGGCCCGATCCTCGCCATGTTCTTCGTGCGCTCGAAGATGTCGCGCCACATGGTGGTGGCCACCAAGGCCGCGGCGCAAAGCTTCGGCCACCTGCTGAAGATCGCCTATTTCGGCGGCATCGTCAGCGCCGCGGGCGCGACGGTCGAGCCGGCCACGGCCGTCATCGCCGTGGCGCTGTCCATCGTCGGCACTTCGCTGTCGCGCCAGGTGCTCGAGCGCATCAGCGACGCGGTGTTCCGGCAGTGGACGCGCTGGACGGTGATGTCGATCGGCTCGATCTACCTCGCGACCGGCGTGCTGGCCCTGCTGCGCTGACGCCCCGCGAGCGGGCGCGGCGGCGGGAATAAATCCTGCTTGTGGTCCGGCATTACCTTGCCCAATCCGGAGGTCTGCCATGCTGACCAAGACGAGAACGCAGTTTTCGCACGTAAAACCGGGGGAAACGCCGTTCCGGACGGACGGATTGCGCGATTTCTTCCTGTACCGCGACCTGGGCGTCGCCGAAGCCACCCACGGCAAGGTGATCGCCCAGCTGACCAGGGCCAACCTTGCACCGGAAAAAGGCACGGGCTGGCACCGGCATGAGGCGGAGTTCCACATCGTCATCATGCTGAAGGGCTGGGCCCGCTTCATGTACGAAGACAAGGAAACCCTCGTCGCCGCCGGCGACTGCGTCCACCAGCGGCCGGGCATCGTCCACTACCTCTTCGATTACTCGCCGGACATGGAGTACCTCGAGATCGTCGGCCCCGCCGATTTCAAGACCGAAGAGGTCGAAGGTCCCTGCGCGGTGCCCGACCCGACTCCCTGGAAGTGATCGGGCCCGCCGGGAGCAGCCGCTCCCGGCGGGCGCAATAGCGCAGCGCACAAAAGCGCCGTCGGGATCGGTCGCAGGCGAATGGTCTACACTCGCCGCCTCCGATGGATGGGCCGCAAAAAGAGATCCCGCCCGAGCAGCTGCTGGCCGTCGTGGCCGCGGTCGCCAGGGAAGCGCGGCCGCACGTCGAGCCCCATATCACGCTCGACAGTTCACTGGAAAAGGAACTCGGCCTGGACAGCCTGGCGCGCGTCGAGCTCGTGCTGCGCGTGGAAAAGGAATTCGGCGTCGCGCTGCCCGAGCAGGCGCTGGCGACGAGCGAAACGCCGCGCGACCTGCTGCGCTTCCTGCTGGCCGGCGCGGGCCAGGCGCCCGCATCCGTACGCCGTGCCGATAGCGTCGCAGACGTGGTGCTGAGCCTCGCGCAGGCGGGCAGCGTGCGCGCGCCCACGGATTCGCAGGCCGCCACGCTCAGCGCGGCGCTCGAATACCACGCCGAGCGCCAGCCCGACCGGCTGACGGTGTTCATGTACGAGGAGCGGCAGGAATTCCCGATCACCTACAGGGCGCTCTGGGACAGCGCCCTCGGCTACGCGGGACGGCTCGCGCGCGCGGGCCTGCAGCCCGGCCAGACGGTGGCGATCATGCTGCCGACCTGCAAGGAATACCTCTACACGTTCTACGGCGTGCTGCTCGCCGGCGGCGTGCCGGTGCCGCTCTACCCGCCCGCGCGCCTGACGACGATCGAAGACCACATGACGCGCCACGTCGGGATACTCAAGAGCTCCGGCGCGGCGATCATGGTCACGATCCCGGAAGCGAAGCCGCTCGCCTGGTTGCTGCGCTCGCAGGTGGACTCGCTGAAATCGATCCTGGTCCCCGATGACCTGAACGCGGCGCTGGAAAGGCAATTCGTGCCGGTCCACAGCAAGCCCGGCGACATGGGCTTCCTGCAGTACACCTCGGGCTCGACCGGCAGCCCGAAGGGCGTGGTGCTGTCGCACGCGAACCTGATGGCCAACGTGCGCGCGATGGGCGCGGCGGTGCACGCCAACCCGGAGGACGTGTTCGTCAGCTGGCTGCCGCTCTACCACGACCTCGGACTGATCGGCGCCAACTTCGCCTCGATGGTGCTCGGCTTTCCGACGGTGCTGATGTCCCCGCTCGCCTTCCTATCGCGGCCGTCGGCCTGGATGCGCGCGATCCACCGGCACCGCGGCACCATGTCCGGCGGCCCAAATTTCTCGTTCGAGCTCTGCCTGCGGCGGATACCGGACGAGGAGATGGAGGGCATCGACCTCTCCTCCTGGCGTTTCGCCTTCAACGCCGCCGAGCCGGTGAGCCCGGACACCATCGTCGAATTCGAGAAGCGCTTTTCCAGGTGGGGCCTGCGCAGGAACTGCCTGTCGCCCTCGTACGGGCTGGCCGAATCCTCGGTGGGCGTGGCGATCACCGTGCCGGGCACGCCCTGGCGCGCTGATCGCCTGGACCGCGAGCGCTTCACGCGCAGCGGCGAGGCCGTCGAAGCGAAACCGGAAGATGCTTCGCCGCTGATCGTCATCGGCTGCGGCACGCCGATCCCCGGCCACGACATCCGCGTGGTGGACGCGGCGGGACTGGAACTGCCCGACCGGCAGGAGGGCCTGCTGCAGTTCCGCGGGCCCTCGTCCACTTCCGGCTACTTCCACAATCCGGAGGCGACGAAGACGCTGTTCGGCGGCGGCGACTGGGTCAACACCGGCGACCGCGCCTACCTCTCCGAGGGCACGCTGTTCCTCACCGGCCGCGAGAAGGACATCATCATCCGCGGCGGGCGCAACATCAGCCCCTACGAACTCGAGCAGGCGGTGGGCGACCTGGCCGGCGTGCGGCGCGGTTGCGTCGCCGTGTTCGGCAGCAGGGATGCGGCCGCCGGCACCGAGCGCGTGGTGGTGCTGGCCGAGATGCGCGACCAGGATCCCTCGAGGCACGAAGACCTGAAGCGCATGATCAACGAGCTGGCGGTCGGGCTGATCGGCGCGCCGGCCGACGACATCGTGCTCGCGCCGCCGGCGACCGTGCCCAAGACTTCCAGCGGGAAAATACGGCGCAACGCCGCCCGCGAATACTACGAGCGCGGGCCCGCGGCGGTGGCGGGCGGCGCGGTGTGGCTGCAGTTCGCGCGCCTGATGCTGGCGGGGGCCGGGCCGCAGCTGCGCCGCGGCCTGCACGCGCTCGGCGGCGCGCTGTTCGCGCTCAGGGGCTACGTCGTGTTCGGCCTGCTGTTCCCGTTTGCCCTGCTCGCCGCGCTGTTCCTGCCGGTGAAAACCTGCTGGGCGGTCGGCCGTGCCGTCTGCCGGTCGTTCCTTTTCCTGTCGGGCATTCCGGTCGCGGTGCAGGGGCGCGAGCACCTGGACTCGGCAAAACCCGCGATCCTCGCGGTGAACCACACCAGCTACCTGGACGCGGTGCTGCTGATCGGGCTGCTCGAGTACCGCGGCTACGCCTTCGTCGCCAAGCGCGAATTCCGCGAAAACCTGCTGATGCACCGGTTGCTGGCCGGCTTCGGCACGCAGTTCGTCGAGCGCTTCGACATCGCCAGGAGCGCCGAGCACGCGGACGACATGGCGGAGTCCGCGAAAAGCGGCATCTCGCTGATCGTGTTCCCGGAAGGCACGCTCCAGCGCAACACCGGGCTGATGCAGTTCCGCACCGGCGCGTTCCAGGCGGCGGCGGCGGCCGGCGTCCCGGTAATCCCGGTCGCGCTGCGCGGCATGCGCTCGGTATTGCGCGACGGCACCTGGTACCTGCGCCGCGCTGCCGTGACGGCGCACGTCGGCGCGCCGATCGAGGCTTCAGGCAGCGGCTGGCAGGCGGCGGTGGAACTGCGCGACAAGGTGCGCGCCGAAATCCTCAGGCACTGCGGCGAGCCGGATCTTACGTAGTTTCGAAGTCGTTCCGTTCCAGCAGCCAGGCGACGCCGAACCCCAGCACCAGCCCCCAGAACGCGGCGCCGACATTGAAGATCGGCACGTCGGCCACCGTCACGAGGAAGGTCACCAGCGCGCCCAGCGCGAACCTGCCGCTGCCGAAGGCCGTGGTGAACGCGGTCTGCAGCACGCGCAGCATGGCCAGGCCGCCCAGCGCCGCGATGAACGCCGGCGGCGTCGCCAGCAGCAGCCGCGTGAAGGACGTCGACATCAGGCCGAAGAGCACCGCCAGCACGCCGACCAGGACGCCGGCCGCGTAGTGGCGATGCTTCTCGCCGCCGCCGGAGATGATGGCGTTGACCGGGCCGGTGAGGCAGCTCGACACCGTGCCGGTAAACGCCGCGGCGATGGAGCCCGCGCCGCAGGCCGCGGCGATGGCGTTCATGGGCGGCTTGTGGCCCGCCGCCGTCAGCACCGCGAAGCCCTGCCCGTTCTGCACCACCAGCACCGTGATCGCCAGGGGAATTACCAGCTCGATCATCGCCTGCCAGGAGAACGCGGGTGTGTAGAGGTTCGGCGGGGTAACAGTGAACACCGCTCCTGTCGGATTGAATTTCTTCTCGATGAAAACAAAAAGAGCGCCAACAATCATCGCCCCGAGCACCGGCGGCAGGCGCTTGCCGACCGATGACCAGGAAAGGAGCAGGAACGCGAGGATCATCGGCGCGGCGACCCAGAAGTCGTCGCGCACGGAATGCACCAGGCCGATGCCGAAACGCAGGAACACGCCCGCCACCATCGCCATGACGATGGGCATCGGCGCCGCCTCGGTGCTGCGCTTCACCCAGCCCGAGAGTCCCAGCGCGAGCATCAGCACGCCCGTGGCGATGAAAGCGCCGATCACTTCGGGAAAGGAGAGGTGTCCGAGCGCCGGACCCACCAGCACCGTGCCGGGAATCGTCCAGAAGAACACCAGCGGCTGCCGGTAGTACAGGCAGAACGCGATGCTGATCAGGCCGTTGACGAAGAACGAACCGAAGATCCAGGAGGCGAGGTCCGCCTGCGACAGGCCGCCGTGCATGCCGACGGCGAGCACGATGGCCACCGGGCCGGTGGCGGCGAAGATGAAGCCGACCAGCGCGTTGCCGGCCTGGACAGCGCCGAAATCCCGGAAGAACTGGTTCAGCAACCTACCTGAGGACCGATTTCAGCAGCTTGCCCATCTCGGCCGGATTCTTGGTCACCTTGATGCCGCAGGATTCCATGACCGCGAGCTTTTCCTGCGCGGTGCCCTTGCCCCCGGAAATGATCGCGCCCGCGTGTCCCATGCGCTTGCCCGGCGGCGCGGTGACGCCGGCGATGAAGCCGACGATGGGCTTTTTCATCTGCTCCTTCGCCCACAGCGCCGCCGCTTCCTCGTCGCTGCCGCCGATCTCGCCGATCATCACCACGGCGTCCGTGTCCGGATCGTCGTTGAACATCTTCATGACGTCGATGTGCTTCAACCCGTTGATCGGATCCCCGCCGATGCCGACGGCCGAGGATTGCCCCAGGCCGATCTCGGTCAGCTG
>DATJYN010000082.1:0-5773 GCA_035499575.1 Burkholderiales bacterium
TTGTCGGCCGCACGCAGCGAGATCGAGGGAACCTACGCCTGGAGCTGGGCCCGCAGCATCTGGGCCGACTCGCTCGCCTAATTCTTCCCGGTGCTGCCGAAGCCGCCGGCACCTCGGTTCGAGGCTTCGAATTCGGCCACGACGTTGAATTCGACTTGTTGCACCGGCACCACCACCAACTGCGCGATGCGGTCCATCGGCTGGATGGTGAATGCGGCCTGGCTGCGGTTCCACATTGAGATGAACACCTGCCCCTGGTAGTCAGAGTCGATCAGGCCGGTCAGATTGCCGAGCACGATGCCGTGCTTCGCGCCCAGCCCGGAGCGCGGCAGGATGATGGCGGCAAATCCGGGATCGCCGATATGGATCGCAATGCCGGAGGGCACCAGCTGGCTGTCGCCGGGCTTGAGCACCAGCGGTGCGTCCAGGCAAGCGCGCAAATCCAGACCCGCCGCGCCTGGCGTGCCGTATCGCGGCAGCATTTCCCGCATCCTCGGGTCGAGGATCTTGACGTCGAGCTTGCGCAAGTCAGCGCTTTTTCAGCATTCCGGCCACATGCGCCACCAGCTTGCGCGCCTGCTCCAGCTTGGGCCCGCGGCCGAGCGGATGCCTGCCGCGCGCATCGTAGAGTGTGATCGCGTTATCGTCGGCGCCGAGCGCCTCCTGTGCGAGGTTGGCGGCGATCAGCGGCACGCCCTTCTTCGCGCGCTTCTGTTTCGCGTTCGCCCCCAGGTTCTCGCTCTCGGCGGCGAAACCGACGCAGAACGGCGGCTTCTTTTGCGCCGCGACCCAGGCAAGGATGTCGGGGTTCTCCTCGAATTCGAGATGGGGAGCGCGGCCATTTATTTTTTTTATTTTTTTATCGAAATAATTTTTAACCCGCCAATCCGCCACGGCAGCAACCGAAATGAAGACGTCGCTGCCCTTCACCGCCGATTTAACCGCCTCGAACATCTGCTGGGCGCTGCGCACGTTGACGCGCTCCACGCCCGCGGGCGTCTCCAGCGCAACCGGCCCGCTCACCAGCGTCACGCGTGCCCCGGCTTCGTGCGCCGCACGCGCCACCGCATAACCCATCTTTCCGGAGCTGGAATTGGTGATCACGCGCACGGGGTCGATGCGCTCCTCGGTCGGCCCGGCGGTCACCAGCACGCGCTTGCCGGTCAGCGCCTTGGGCTGGAACCAGGCCTCGATCTCCGCTGCGATGGCAGCGGGCTCCATCATGCGGCCCATACCGACTTCGCCGCAGGCCTGGTCGCCGGCGGCCGGGCCGGCGAAGAAGATGCCATCCTCGCGCAGGCGGCGCAGGTTGCGTTGGGTCGCCGCGTTGTCCCACATCTCCACGTTCATCGCCGGCGCGACCATGAGACCGCAGCGCCGCGCCAGCACCAGCGTCGACAACAGGTCGTCCGCCAGGCCGTTGGCCGCCTTGGCGAGGAAATCCGCGCTCGCCGGCGCTACCAGGATCAGGTCGCGGTCGCGCGAGAGCTCGATGTGCGACATGTTGTCGGCGATGCGCGGATCCCAGAGATCGGTCCAGACGGTCTGGCCGGTCAGCGCCTGCAGGGTCACCGGGGTGATGAACCGGGTCGCCGCCTCGGTCATGACGACGCGCACGTCGCAGCCGGCCCGGACCAGCAGGCGTGCCAGGGCCGCCGCCTTGTAGGCCGCGATGCCGCCGGTCAACCCGAGCAAAATACGCTTTCCCTTCAAGGTCATCGGAACGCTGCTGCGGAGCGTTAAGGGATCAGGATTCTAATTGATATGGCGATTTCGGACTGGCCCCTGGGAGAACGCCCGCGCGAGCGCCTGCTGGCACAGGGCGCCGCCGCGCTGAGCGACGCCGAACTGCTCGCGGTGATGCTGCGCACCGGCATCCCGGGCAAAAGCGCCGTCGAACTGGGCCGTGAGTTGCTCAACCGCTTCGAGGGGGTCGCCGGGATCTTCGCCGCCGACCTCGCTGGCGTGAAAGGCCTCGGCCCGGCCAAGCGGGCGCAGTTGGAGGCGGCGATGGAACTCGCCCGCCGCAGCCTGAAAGACGATATGCGCTCGGCCAGCGCCCTGACCTCTCCCGGCGCCGTGCGCGATTACCTGCGCCTGGCGATCGCCGGGCGCGAACACGAAGTCTTCGTCTGCCTGTGGCTCGACGCCCAGCATCGCGTGATCGGCAGCGAAGAACTGTTCCGCGGCACGCTGACGCAGACTTCGGTCTATCCACGCGAAGTCGTGAAAGCCGCCCTCAGGAACAATGCTGCCGCCGTGATCTTTGCGCACAACCATCCGAGCGGAGCCGCCCAGCCCAGCCAAGCCGACGAACTGCTGACGCGGAACCTGAAGGAAGCTCTTGCGATGGTGGACGTGAAGGTGCTGGATCACTTTATCGTGGCGGGCCGGCAGACGCTCTCCTTCGCCGAGCGGGGGTTGTTGTGAAGTGCCTGTTTTCGCGTATAATTCGCGCCTTTTCAGCGCTGTCCCACGTTCCGGAGTTCGCAATGTCCCGCGTTTGCGCAGTTACCGGCAAAAAGCCGATGAAGGGCCATCTGGTCTCGCACGCCAACAACAAGACCATCCGCACCTTCCAACCGAACCTGCACTACCGCCGCTTCTGGCTGGAGACCGAGAGCCGCTGGGTGCGGCTGCGCGTCTCGACCTCGGGGCTGCGCCGCATCGACAAGCTCGGCCTTGAGGCCGTGCTGGCCGAAATCAAGGCCAAGAAGAAACTGGCGAAAGCCTGAGGGAGCCGCCATGCGCGAAAAAATCAAGCTCGAATCCTCGGCCGGCACCGGCCATTTCTACACCACTACCAAGAACAAGCGCACCAAGCCGGACAAGATTGAAATGATGAAATACGATCCTAAGGCACGCAAGCACGTCATGTACAAGGAAGGCAAGCTGAAATAGCCCGGCCGTTCCGGAAACAAAAAAGCCCGCTCGCAGCGGGCTTTTTTGTTGGCGCAAGCCGGTCAGGCGTAGCGGCGCAGCCGGTGGCTGAATTCCACTAGCGGCGCGATGCCGCTGGTCTCCGCCTTGTGGCACCACTCCTGTAGCTGTTTCAGCAGCTGTTCGCGCGTCGCACTGGAGCGCGCCCAGAGCGCGACCAGCTCATCGCGCATCGCCAGCGCAAAGGCGAGCGCCTTGGAGTTCTTGAGCGCCTCGGCGATGCGCGCTCGCTCGTGTTCAGAAACGTGCTGCACGCGCGAGACATAGCTCTTTAGCGGCTTTAGCGATTCCGCCTCCTGCGACCAGTGCCCCAACCGCTCGAGTTCCTGACGGTAGGTGCTCTTCAGCGACGCGCCGTAGCGCGCCAGCACGTCGTAGCGGTTGGCGATCACCGCCTCCAGCGTCTGGTCGTCGCAGACCGGCTTGGGGTCGGAAAAGCGCGGCGTCGGCGCCACTTTCTTCACCGTGGCCAAGCCGAACGACTCGAGCGCGCGGATGTAGGCCCAGCCGAGGTCGAATTCATACCACTTGAGCGAAAACTTGGCCGACGCCGGGTAGGCGTGGTGGTTGTTGTGCAGCTCCTCGCCGCCGATCCACATCGCGATCGGCAGGATGTTGCGGCTGGCATCCGGCGCGGGCACGTCCCAGTTGCGGTAGCCGAAGAAGTGTCCGACGCCGTTGATCACGCCGGCGGCCCAGAACGGGATCCAGGCGATTTGGGTGATCAGGATCAGCGCGCCCGGGATCACGCCGAACAGCGCGATATCGATCGCGCCCATCAGCCAGAGACCGAACACGGAATAGCGCGCGTAGAGATTGCGCTCGACCCAGTCGTCCGGCGTACCGTGACCGTAGCGCTCCATGGTCTCAGGATGGTGCGATTCCTTGACATACAACAGGACGCCCGTCCAAAGCACGCGGTTGATGCCGTACACCTGCGGGCTGTGCGGATCCTCCGCGGTCTCGCATTTGGCGTGGTGCTTGCGGTGGATTGCGGTCCACTCCTTGGTCACCATGCCGGTGGTCATCCACAGCCAGAGGCGGAAGAAATGCGCCGCCGCCGGGTGAAGGTCGAGCGCGCGATGCGCCTGGTTGCGATGCAGGTAGATCGTCACCGAGGCGATGGTGACGTGCGTCAGCACCAGCGCCACCAGCACCAGTCCCCACCAGGGTAGATCTACTAATCCATTGAATAGCATAGATTTCTCAGGTTGCCTCTTGTAGTGTCGTTATATGGGGACGGGCGCGGCGGATTCTACTGGAAAACCCCACTTCCCGTAGGTCAAACTTCGTGCCCCTGACCGCCCAGCAGCCTAACCTCCCGCTGCGGAAAGGGAATTTCGATGCCCTGCGCCTTGAATGCGGCAAGAATCTGCACGCTGACTTCGGAACGTACATTCTGGGTGCCCTGCTCCGGGTCGTCGATCCAGAAACCCAGTTCGATATCGACGCCGCTGTCAGCCAGGTTTGTGACTTGCGCGAGGGGCGCCGGCTCCTTGAGCACGCGCACGGTACCCCGCGCGATTTTCGCCAGCAGTTCGAGCACCTTGGGAATATCGGTCCGGTATGCAACCTGCAGGCGTACGGTCAGCCGCACGCGCTTGTCGGAAAAGGAGTGGTTCAGCACCGTCGTGGTGACCAGGGTGTCGTTGGGAAGAATGGCTTCCACCCCGGTCAGCGAACGCACCACCGTGTAGCGCGTGGTAATCCGCGTCACTTCGCCATATTGGCCGTCGACGGTGATCATGTCGCCCAACCGGATCGAGCGGTCGAGCAGGATGAGGAAGCCCGAAAAATAGTTCGAGGCGATTTTCTGCAGGCCGAGGCCGAGGCCGACGCCGAGCGCACCGCCAAAGACCGAAAGCACGGTAAGGTCGACGCCCATCAGCGGCAGCACCACCATCACCGCTGCAATCAGCAGCCCGGCCCTTGCCAGGCGCGCGAATACCACGCGCAGGCTGCTGTGCAGGCCCTCGGCGCGCATCAGCCACTCTTCCAGCGCCGCGCCCGCCCAGAGCGCCAGCAGCAGCGTCATCGCCATCCAAAACACCGCGTTCAGCAGAGTCCAGAGCGAGAAGCTGTGCTTGCCAACGTTCAGATCCACGTCCGAGAGCCAGGTCACGATCTCCGGCAGCAGGCCGGTTAGGTGCAGCGCAAGCACCGCCCAGACCAGGGTGGCGATCGAACGCTCGAAAGCGCCTAACCAGGCTGCGTGCGAAAACGCGAGGCGCAGCAGGTAGACGGCGAAACGAATCCCGGCCATCGCGCCAAACAGCGCAATTGCGACCGTAAGCAGATTGACGGTGTGCCAATTGCGCAGCACGGTACGGGCGGCAACCAGCAGCAGCATCGACAGCAGCGGGAACACCACTCGGCGGAAGGCTGCAGCGCCGTGCTTCAGCGCCCGGCCGCTGTCCTCCGACGCGCGCCACTGCAACAGCCGGCTGAACCACCACGCCACGAGCAGGCACAGCGCGAGCGCACCGGCCTGCCACAGGATCGTCGGCTCCCGCAGGTCAGACCACAGGTCGGCAAGCAGCCGGCCGATCTGGTTCTCCTTCACGTGGCGAGACTATCAAATTTCGGCATGCAGGCGCAGGCCGACGAAATTAGCCGGCCCGCGGTCGCGGTTGTAGCCGGGATTGACGGCGCGCTGCAGGCCGAGCGAGAACCAGGCGGCGCGCGCGACATTCACGCTGTAGTAGGCCTCCGTAACCCGCTCGCTGCCATAGTTCAGCCGGCCGTCGCCGAGGAAGAAGCCAAGGCCGCCATCGACGAGGTAATCGCGATGGGCGCGGGACAACCCGTTCAGGTAGACCGCGACGCCCGCGCT
>DATJYN010000083.1:0-15879 GCA_035499575.1 Burkholderiales bacterium
GGCGCGCTCGGCCTGCTCGGCGTCACGGTCGAGGAGGAATACGGCGGCACGCAGATGGGCTACCTTGCGCACATCGTCGCGATGGAGGAAATCAGCCGCGCCTCCGCCTCGGTCGGCCTGTCCTACGGCGCGCATTCCAACCTCTGCGTGAACCAGATCCGCAGGAACGGCAGCGACTCGCAGCGCAGGAAATATCTGCCGAAGCTGGTTGCCGGCGAGCATGTCGGCGCGCTCGCGATGTCGGAGCCCGGCGCGGGCTCGGATGTCGTCGGCATGAAGTTGAAAGCCGAAAGACGCGGCGACCGCTACGTCCTGAACGGCAACAAGATGTGGATCACGAACGGGCCCGACGCCGACGTGCTCGTCATCTATGGCAAGGGCGAAGGCATTACCGCCTTCATCGTCGAGAAAGGCATGAAGGGATTCTCCACCGCGCAGAAGCTCGACAAGCTGGGCATGCGAGGATCGAACACCTGCGAGCTGGTGTTCCGCGATTGCGAAGTGCCCGAGGAAAACGTGCTCGGCGAGGAAGGCCGGGGCGTCAGGGTGCTGATGTCGGGCCTCGACTATGAGCGCGCGGTGCTCGCCGGCGGGCCGCTCGGCATCATGGCCGCCTGCCTAGACGCCGTGCTGCCCTACGTGCACGAACGCAAGCAGTTCGGCCAGCCGATCGGCGAATTCCAGCTGATGCAGGGCAAGCTGGCCGACATGTATTCGACCTTCTCCGCCTGCCGCGCCTATGTCTACGCAGTAGGCCAGGCGCTCGACCGCGGCGAGACGACCAGGAAGGACGCCGCCGGCGCGATCCTCTACGCCGCCGAGAAGGCGACCTGGATGGCGGGCGAGGCGATCCAGTGCCTCGGCGGCAACGGCTACATCAACGACTATCCGACCGGGCGGCTGTGGCGCGACGCGAAGCTCTACGAGATCGGCGCCGGCACCTCTGAAATCCGCCGCTGGTTGATCGGCCGGGAATTGTTCCAGGAGTCCCAATGACCGACATTACCGAACTGTTCCGGCGCAACCGCGCCTGGGCGGCCAGCGTGAGCGCCGCCGATCCGGCGTTCTTCAGCGAGTTGGCGCAACAGCAGTCGCCGGAGTTCCTCTGGATCGGCTGCTCCGACAGCCGCGTGCCGGCCAACCAGATCACCGGCCTCGCGCCGGGCGAAGTGTTCGTGCACCGCAACGTCGCCAACCTCGTCGTGCACACCGATCTGAACTGCCTTTCCGTACTCGAATTCGCCATCGACCTGCTGAAGGTACGCCATGTCATCGTCTGCGGCCACTACGGCTGCAGCGGCGTGCATGCGGCGCTCACCGGGCAGAAGGTCGGCCTGGCGGACAACTGGCTGCGCCACGTGCAGGACGTGCGCGAGAACCACGCCGCGGAACTGGACGCCATCGGCGACAAGGTTGCGCGCGAGCGGCGCCTGTGCGAACTCAACGTGATCGAGCAGGTGCGGCACGTCTGCGAATCGACGGCGGTGCAGGATGCCTGGGCGCGCGGGCAGCAGCTCGCGGTGCACGGCTGGATCTACGGGCTGGAGGATGGCTTGCTGCGCGACATGAACTGCACGCGCAGGGAGGCACGCAAGTGAGCTCGAGGAAACTATCCACCGCCCTGTCGGCGGAGCTCGGCCTCGTTGCGCCAATCGTGCAGGCGCCGATGGCCGGCGGACCCAGCTCCCAGGAACTGGTGGCAGCCTGTTCGGCTGCGGGCGCGCTCGGTTCCTTCGGCTTCGCCTACACCCAACCCGAAGAAATGAAGAAACAAGCGGCCTGGGTGCGCGCGAAAACCGGACGGCCGTTCGGCATCAACCTCTTCACCTCGCAGCAACCCGCCGCGATCGACGCCGGAGCGCAACGCGCTGCGCTCGATGCGGTCGCCGGCTACTACAAGGAACTCGGCCTGCCCCCGCCCGAGCCGGCGCGGGCACCCTATGCGCCCGACCTGAACGCCCAACTGGATGCGGTCGAGGAAATCGCGCCGCGCGTCTTCACGGTTCACCTGGCGGATCTTCCCGCGCAGAGAATCAAACGACTGAAGGCAAAAAACATTTGCATCGGCGGCAGCGCGAACTGCGTCGCCGAGGCGCAACATCTGGAATCGCTCGGTTTCGATTTCGTCATTGCGCAGGGCGGCGAGGCGGGCGGCCATCGCGGCAGCTATCTGCGCGATCCCTACCAGTCGCTCACCGGCACCTTCGCGCTGCTGCGCCTGATCGTGCGTGCGACGAAGCTGCCCGTGATCGCGGCCGGCGGCATCATGGACGGCTCGGGCATCGCCGCGGCGCTCGCGCTCGGCGCCCAACTTGCGCAACTGGGAACCGCCTTCATCCCCTGCCCGGAAAGCGGCGCGGCGCAGGCGCACAAGGACGCCGTGCTCGCCGCGCGCGAGGACGATACGGGCGTGACGGAGAAATTCTCCGGCAAGCCGGCGCGCGGCCTCGTCAACCGCTTCATGAAGGAAATGGCAGCGAAGGCCGCGCCGCAGCTCGCATTCCCGGCGCAGAACAGCATCACCGGCAAGTTGCGACAGGCTTCGGCGAAAGCCGGCATGCCGGACTTCGTTGCCCTGTGGGCCGGCCAGGCCGCGCCGCTTGCGCGCGCCCTGCCCGCCGGGGAATTGATCGCGAGACTAGAAGCCGAAGCCATCGAATCCATCCAGCAGCTGAAAGGACTGGTCCATGAAATCTGATCCGATCGTCATCGTTTCCGCCGCCCGCACCCCGATGGGCGGCTTCCAGGGCGAACTCAAGGGCTTCGCCGCGCCGGAGGTTGGCGCCGCAGCGATCCGCGCCGCCGTGGAGCGCGCGAAGCTGAAGCCGGAGGACGTCCAGGAGGCGCTCATGGGCTGCGTGCTGCCCGCCGGCCAGGGCCAGGCGCCCGCGCGCCAGGCCGCGCTCGGCGCCGGGCTGCCGCTCGCGGTCGGCTGCACCACGGTGAACAAGATGTGCGGCTCGGGGATGAAGGCCGCGATGATCGCGCACGATTCATTGATTTCCCATTCCGCGGAAATCATCGTCGCGGGCGGAATGGAATCGATGACCAACGCACCCTACCTCCTCCCCAAGGCGCGCGCCGGCCTGCGCATGGGGCATGGCCAGGTGATCGACCACATGTTCTACGACGGCCTGGAAGACGCCTATGACAAAGGCCGTCTCATGGGGACGTTTGCGGAGGATTGCGCTCGGAGTTTTTCTTTTTCGAGAGAATCTCAAGACAGGTTTGCGATCACCTCGCTTGAACGCGCAAAGAAAGCGAACCAGGACGGCTCCTTTGCGTGGGAAATCACGCCGCTCGCCATCAAGTCCGGCAAGGAGCAGAAATTCGTCGAAATGGACGAACAGCCCTTCAAGGCCAACCTGGAGAAAATTCCGACCCTCAAGCCCGCGTTCCGCAAGGACGGCACGGTGACGGCGGCCAACTCCTCGTCCATTTCCGACGGTGCCGCGGCTCTGGTACTGATGCGCCGCTCGAGTGCCGACCAGCGCGGCCTCGCGCCCCTGGCGACCATCGTCGGCCACTCGACGCACGCGCAGGCGCCGGCGCTCTTTACGACGGCGCCTGTGGGAGCCATAAAAAAATTGCTTGAGAAAACAAACTGGAAAGCGCAGGAGGTCGATCTGTACGAAATCAACGAGGCCTTCGCGGTCGTCACCATGGCGGCGATGAAGGAGCACGGCCTGCCGCACGACAAGGTGAACGTACACGGCGGCGCCTGCGCGCTCGGCCACCCGATCGGCGCCTCCGGCGCACGCATCCTGGTCACGCTGATCGGCGCGCTGCGCAAGCGCGGCGGCAAGCGCGGCATTGCTTCGCTCTGCATAGGCGGCGGCGAGGCCACGGCGATGGCCATCGAAGTGGCATGAGAGCCAGCAAGGCAGGATTGCAGAAACTGCTGGGCCGCTCGCGCTTCGTCAGCGGCTATGGATTGAGGCTGGTCTCGGTCTCGGATGCCGAGTGCACCATCGCCATGCCATTCCGCAAGGCCTTCGAACGGCCGGGCGGCACGGTGAACGGGCCCGCCTTTATGGCAGCAGCCGACTGCGCGATGTGGCTGGCGATCAAACGCCACATCGGCATCGAGCACGATGCGGTGACTTC
The DNA here is from genome assembly GCA_035499575.1 of Burkholderiales bacterium. Lineage (GTDB taxonomy): Bacteria > Pseudomonadota > Gammaproteobacteria > Burkholderiales > SG8-39 > RBG-16-66-20. Next base: position 4,108 of record DATJYN010000083.1, read on the forward strand.
CGAATTGAACACGGCATTCCTGAACGCGGCCCGGCGCGAGACCGTGTACTGCACGGCGCGCGTACTGAAGCTCGGCAAGCGCATCATTTACGGCGTCGCGGAATGCCACGACCGCCGAGGCAAGCTGTTCACGCACCACAGCGTCACCTACGCGCGCATTTAGGCAAATCCCGCAGATGCCCGTCATCAAAAGCCAGCTCAACCCACGGTCGGAGGAGTTCCGTGCCAATGCCGCGCGCATGCGCGCGCTGGTGGACGACCTGAAGCAGAAGGCCGCGGCCGTCTCGGCCGGCGGCGACGAGGCCGCGCGCAAAAAGCACGTCGCACGCGGAAAACTCCTGGTGCGCGAGCGCGTGCGCACGCTGCTCGATCCGGGTTCGCCGTTCCTGGAAATCGGCCAGCTCGCCGCCTACGGCATGTACGGCGGCGACGTGCCCTCGGCCTCGATGGTCGCCGGCATCGGCCGCGTCTCCGGCCGCGAGTGCGTGATCGTCGCCAACGACGCCACCGTCAAGGGCGGGACTTACTACCCGATGACGGTGAAGAAGCACTTGCGCGCGCAGGAAATCGCGCAGCAGAACCGCCTGCCCTGCATCTACCTGGTCGATTCCGGCGGCGCCAACCTGCCGAACCAGGACGAAGTGTTTCCGGACCGAGAGCATTTCGGCCGCATTTTCTACAACCAGGCGAACCTCTCCGCAGCCGGCGTCCCGCAGCTCGCCTGCGTGATGGGCTCCTGCACCGCGGGCGGCGCCTACGTGCCGGCAATGTCCGACGAATCCATCATCGTCAAGGGCCAGGGCACGATCTTCCTCGGCGGACCGCCGATCGTGAAGGCCGCCACCGGCGAAATCGTCACCGCCGAGGAGCTCGGCGGCGCCGAGGTGCACACGCGCGTGTCCGGCGTGTCGGACCACTACGCGCTCAATGACGCGCATGCGCTCGCAATCGTGCGGCGAATTGTCGGCAATTTGAATTATGAGAAGAAGATTTCTCTTTCCGTAAAGAATCCCAAAGACCCCCTGTACCCCGCAGAAGAAATCTACGGCGTGATCCCGTCAGAGGCGCGCAAGCCCTACGACGTGCGTGAAATCATCGCGCGCATCGTCGACGGCTCAGAGCTCGACGAATTCAAGGCCAACTACGGCACTACCCTGGTGACCGGCTTCGCGCACTTGCACGGCTACCCGGTGGCGATCCTCGCCAACAACGGCGTGCTGTTCTCGGAGTCCTCGCTCAAGGCGACGCATTTCATCGAGCTCGCCTGCCAGCGCAATATCCCGCTGCTGTTTCTGCAGAACATCACCGGCTACATGGTCGGCAAGAAATACGAAGCGGGCGGCATAGCCAAGGACGGCGCCAAGATGGTTACTGCGGTGGCGACCGCGAAGGTGCCCAAGTTCACCGCGATCATCGGCGGTTCCTATGGCGCCGGCAATTACGGCATGTGCGGGCGCGCCTACTCGCCGCGCTTCCTGTGGCTGTGGCCGAACGCACGCATCTCGGTGCTCGGCGGCGAACAGGCAGCGAGCGTGCTGGCGACCGTGCGCGGCAACTTCAAGACAAAAGAGGAAGAAATCGCCTTCAAGGCGCCAATCCTCGAGCAATACGAACGCCAGGGCCATCCCTATTACGCCAGCGCGCGCCTCTGGGATGACGGCGTGGTGGACCCTGCCGACATGCGCCGGCTGCTGGGACTGGCGATCTCGGCTTCGCTCAACGCGCCGGTCGAGGAAACCAGGTTCGGCGTATTCAGAATGTGAGGATGAGGGAACGATGTCCGAGAACCTGATCGTAGAAAAGAGAAACACGGTCGCCATCGTGACGCTAAACCGTCCCGAACTGCGCAACGCCTTTGACGATGCCCTGATCGCGAACCTGACCAGGACGCTGAAGGAACTGGAGCGCGACGACGGCGTGCGGGCGGTGGTGCTGGCCGGCGCGGGCAAGGCGTTCTGCGCGGGCGCCGACCTGAACTGGATGAAGCGCATGGCGGGCTACGGCTATGAGCAGAACCTTGCCGATGCCAATGCGCTCGCGGAAATGCTCAAGACGCTCGACCGCCTTTCCAAGCCGACGGTGGCGCGCGTGCATGGGCCCGCCTACGCGGGCGGCGTGGGCCTGGTCGCCGCCTGCGACATTGCGATAGGCTCGCAGCAGGCGGAGTTCTGCCTGACCGAAGTGAAGCTCGGACTTTCGCCTGCCACCATCAGCCCCTACGTGGTGCGCGCGATGGGCGAGCGCCTCGCTCGGCGCTACTTTCTCACCGGCGAGGTGATCGACGCGGGCGAAGCCTATCGCCTGCGGCTGCTGTCGGATGTCTCGGCGCCCGAGGAACTCGACGGCGCCGTCAACGCGGTACTCGGCCACCTGGTGCTCGGCGGCCGCGAGGCCCATCGCAAGATCAAGGATCTGGTGCGCACCGTCGCGGCGGGACCGGCGGATGACGCCATGATCGCGGATACCGCGAAGCGCATCGCCGAGATACGCGTTTCTCCGGAAGGCAAGGAAGGGATCGCCTCCTTCTTCGAAAAGCGCAAGCCCGCCTGGGTAAAGGAGTTCGAAGCGGTGCGTACCAAACCGCCAAGGAAGAAGAAATAGCGTGTTCCGCAAGATCCTCATCGCGAACCGCGGCGAAATTGCCTGCCGGGTCATCGCGGCCGCGCGCGACATGGGCGTGCGTACCATCGCGGTATATTCAGACGCCGATCGCGGCGCGCGCCACGTCGCGCTTGCGGACGAGGCGCGGCGCATCGGTCCGCCGGAAGCGCGCCAGAGCTACCTGAACGCGGAAGCGATCCTCGCTGCAGCGCGCGAAACCGGCGCCGAGGCGATCCATCCGGGCTACGGCTTCCTCTCTGAGAACGAGGACTTCGCTGCCGCCTGCGCAAGGGCGGGCGTCGTCTTCATCGGACCTTCGCCAGAGGCGATCGCGGCGATGGGCGACAAGTCCGCCGCCAAACGCCTGATGGAAAAAGCAGGCGTGCCGCTGGTGCCCGGCTACCACGGCGAGAACCAGGATCCGGTCTTCTTGAACAATGAAGCCGACAAGATTGGCTATCCGGTGCTGATCAAGGCCTCGGCGGGCGGCGGCGGCAAGGGTATGCGCGTGGTGCCCGAGGGAAAGGCGTTCGCCGCCGCGCTCGAGTCGGCGAAGCGCGAAGCCAAGGCCGCCTTCGGCGACGACCGCGTGCTGGTCGAGAAGTACCTGGACCGGCCGCGTCACATCGAAGTGCAGGTGTTCGGCGACACGCAAGGCAATCTCATCCACCTTTTCGAGCGCGACTGCTCGGTGCAGCGGCGGCACCAGAAAGTCCTCGAGGAAGCGCCCGCGCCCGGCATGAGCGCGCAGCGGCGCAAGCAGATGGGCGAGGCCGCCGTGGCGGCGGCGAAGTCCATCAGGTACGCGGGCGCCGGTACCGTGGAGTTCATCGCCGGGCAGGACGGCACATTCTTCTTCATGGAGATGAACACGCGCCTGCAGGTCGAGCACCCGGTGACCGAGATGATCACCGGCCTGGATCTCGTTAAGTGGCAGCTGGCGGTGGCGGCCGGCGAGCCGCTGCCCCTGAAGCAGGACCAGCTGCAGATGGGCGGTCATGCGATCGAGGCCCGCATCTATGCCGAGAATCCCGCCAAGGGCTTTCTGCCGTCCACCGGGACACTCCGCCACCTGCGTCTGCCGGCCGGTCCGGTACGCGTCGATACTGGCGTACGCGAGGGCGACACGATCACTCCTCACTATGATCCGATGATCGCCAAAGTAATCGTCTGGGGAGAGAATCGCGACGTCGCGCTCGGCCGCCTGCGCAAGGCACTTGACGCCTGCGAGGTCGTCGGCGTCTCCACCAACGTGGAATTCCTCGCGCGCACCGTCGCGAGCAAGGCTTTCTCAAGCGCCGACCTGGATACCGGTCTCATCGAACGCTCGCGCGCGGAGCTGTTTCCGGCGGACGGCGGCGCGAGCGACGAGGACCTCGCCGCGGTTGCGCTGGCCGAGCTGATGGCCGAACAGGCGCAGGCCGCGGCCATCGCGCACGCCTCGGGCGACCCCCATTCGCCCTGGCACATCGTCGACGGCTGGCGCCTGAATCTCGGTTCGCACCACGAACTTGTGTTTGCCGACGGCGAGCGCAGCCATCGTGTCGAACTTCACTTCACCGAAACCGGCCTCAAGTATTCAAACGGCGGGCGCGAGTTCCCTCTTGCCGGCAGCGAAGAAGACGGCGAGCTGCGTATCGCACTGGGCGACGCCGCATTTCGATGCCGGGCGACGCGCGACGGCGCAGACTGGCACCTGTTTCGCGACGGGGCGCATCGGGTGCTGACGCTGCAGAGCATGCAGGCAGCGGAGGAGCCCGACGCCGGCATCGGCTCGCTCGCGGCGCCGATGCCGGGCAAGGTGCTGCAGGTCCTGGTGCGGCCCGGCGCAACCGTCGCCAAGGGTGCGCCGCTGGTGATTCTCGAGGCCATGAAGATGGAGCACACCATTGCCGCTCCGCATGATGGGCGCGTCGCGGAAATCCACTTCAAAGCCGGCGAGCAGGTCAATGAGGGCGCCGAGCTGCTAAGGTTGGAGGGTCCATGACGCTGCCGAAGCGAGTCCGCATCGTAGAAGTCGGCCCCCGCGACGGGCTGCAGAACGAGAAGGGCGAAGTGCCGACCTCGGTCAAGCTCGAATTGATCGCTCGCCTGGCCGAGGCGGGCCTTGCCGTAGTCGAGGCGACGGCATTCGTGTCCCCGAAGTGGATCCCGCAGATGGCCGACCACACCGAGGTGCTGGAACGCATCCGCCGCAGGCCAGGCGTGTCGTACCCGGTGCTGACGCCGAACCTGAAGGGCTTCGAAGCCGCCAAGGCGGCGGGCGCCACCGAAGTCGCGGTGTTCGGCGCGGCATCGGAAGCGTTCTCGAAGAAGAACATCAACTGCTCGATCGCCGAATCGCTGGAACGCTTCAAGCCGGTCGTTGATGCCGCGAAGCAAAGCGGCATCAAGGTGCGAGGTTACATTTCCTGCGTGATCGCCTGCCCCTACGAAGGCGACGTCAAGCCGCAAAAGGTGGCCGAAGTCGCCGGCGCGCTCTACGGCATGGGCTGCTACGAAATTTCGCTCGGCGACACCATCGGCGTCGGTACGCCGAAGAAGACACAGGCGATGATCGAAGCCTGCGTGAAGCACATACCGACGGAAAAGCTCGCCGGGCACTACCACGACACCTACGGGCAGGCGCTCGCCAATATCTATGCGTCGATGGAACTCGGTGTCGCGACATTCGATTCCTCCGTCGCAGGGCTGGGCGGTTGCCCCTACGCCAAGGGTGCCTCGGGCAACGTCGCGACCGAGGACGTGCTGTACATGCTGGAAGGGCTGGGCATCGAGACCGGCGTCGACCTGGCCAGGGTGGTCGACATCGGCGTCTGGATTTCCTCGGTGCTGAAAAGGGAGCCAGGCTCGAAAGCCGGCCGCGCCATCGCCGCGAAGCGGGCCGCGTGAGTTCGCCTTGCACCAAGGTCTGCGTCATGGACGCGGACAATCGCTACTGCCTGGGTTGCAAGCGCACGCTCGGCGAGATCGCGCGCTGGGGCGAGATGAACGACGCGGAACGCAGCGCGGTGTTGGCGCAACTCCCGGCGCGCCGCTCCGCCGCTCCCTCAGATATCGCTGAAGTTTCCGCCCCGCCCCTTGCCTGAGGCGAAACGCGCGGCGCCTGCTCTGCCTTCGGCCTGGAGCGCTGGAACGCCGTTCTCCCACTCGAAGCGCATCGCCTCGCGCAGGCTCAAGCCCTCCTGCCGGTAGGTCGAGCGCCGGTCGGCGCGCAGGCAAGCCTGCGGGAAGCGCGCGATCTCGTGCGCGAGCGCTTCCGCGCGCCGGCGCGACTGGCCGTCGGGGACGACGTGCTCGCACAGGTTGATGCGCAGCGCCTCCCCGGCTTTGACTTTCCTCCCGGTCAGGATGAGATCGAGCGCGCGGCCACGGCCGACGATACGCGGCAGGCGCACGGTGCCGCCATCGATCAGCGGCACGCCCCAGCGCCGGCAGTAGACGCCGAAGTAGGCCGATTCCTCCATCACGCGCAGGTCGCACCACAGCGCGATCTCAAATCCTCCTGCGACGGCGGGCCCGGCAACCGCGGCGATCACCGGCTTGTCGAGCGCGAGGCGCGTCGGTCCCATCGGCGCACGGGGAAGCGGAATGCTCTCGTCACGCGGGTAGGGTTGCGCCTCGATACCGGTTCCCTGCGCCGCATGCTTTAGGTCAAAGCCGGCGCAGAATGCGCCGCCCTCGCCCCACAGTACCGCAACCGCCGCTTCCGGGTCCCTGTCAAACGCGAGGAACGCCTCTTCCAGCGCCGCGGCGCTTGCCGGGTCCATCGCGTTCTTCGCCTCCGGCCGCGAATGAATTACGGTCCAGACCTTGCCCTGCTTTTCGATTCGAACGGTCATCACGCTGCCCTCCTCGCGCTAGGATAGCAACCCATGAAACGCGCGACCTGGTATTTCGATTTCGTCTCGCCCTTCGCTTACATCGGCTTGCACCGGTTGAAAGAGCTGCCAGCGGACCTTGTCGTCGAGTACCGCCCGGTGCTGTTCGCGGGGCTGCTGAACCACTGGGGGCAGAAAGGGCCGGCGGAATTGCCTAGCAAGCGCCGCTATACCTACCGCGTCAGCCATTGGACAGCCACCCGCCTCGGCCTGCCCTTCAAGTATCCGGCTGCGCACCCGTTCAATCCACTGCACCACCTGCGCCTGGCGATCGCTTGCGGCTCGAACCCGGGCGCGATCCGGACGATCTTCGACGACATCTGGACGACTGGCGCGGACGCTTCCAGCCCCGAGAGAATTTCCGCGCTTGCAAAAAAGCTCGGCATCTCCGGGGAAGACCGGGAAGCCAAGGACATTCTGAGAAGGAACACGGAAGAAGCCGTGCAGCGCGGCGTGTTCGGCGTGCCGACTTTCGACGTCGACGGCGAACTATTCTGGGGCGCCGACTCGATCGAGTTCTTGGAAGACTTCCTTGAAAATCCAGCGGTGATCGAAAATCCGGAAATGCACCGCCTGGACAACCTTCCGGTTGCTGCAGCTAGACGTACTTCCTGAGGTCCTCGATCACCTTGCCGTCGTTAGGCAAGCTCCCACCGCCCACCAGTTCGACCTCGCCGCGCAGCTTGGTCAATTCCCGGATGGAGGCCACGATGGCCTCCGCAAGGCCGCCGGGGCGGTCTGTCACCTCGCACTTCAGGGTCATGCGCTCGCTGCCGGTCTCGCCCTCGACCACCAGCCGCGCTTTCTGAACCTCGGGATGCCTGCGCGCAATTTCGTTGATCTGCTTCGCGGTCACGAACATCGCGCGCACCTTGGTGGATTGGTCGGCGCGTCCCAGCCAGCCGCGTATGCGCGTGTTGGTGCGGCCGCAGGGGCTCGCGCCCGGCAAAACCGCCGACAGGTCGCCGGTCGCGAAGCGGATCAGCGGATAGTCGCGGTTGAAGGTGGTGATGACCACCTCGCCGACTTCTCCCGCGGGCACGGGATCGCCGGTGCCGGGGCGGACGATTTCCAGCAGCAGGCCCTCATCCAGGATCATGCCCGGATTGACCGAGCCATCCCGCGCCAGCGATTCGTAGGCGATCGAACCCAGGTCGGCCGAACCGTAGCTTTGCGTGACCTGGATGCCGCGCTCCAGCATCGCCTGGCGCAGTGCGGGCGGCAGGTACTCGGCCCCGACGTGCGCCTTCTTTAGCGAGGAGATGTCGCTGCCCGTCTCCGCGGCCTTCTCCACGATCAGCTTCAGGAACGACGGCGTGCCGATGTAGGCGGCGATCCGCAGGTCGCGGATGGCCGCCACCTGCATTTCGGTCTGGCCGGTTCCGGACGGCAGCACGGTGCAGCCAATCGCAAGCGCGCCGGTCTCCAGCATCGAGCCAGCCGGCGTGAAATGGTAGGCGAAGGTGTTTGCCACCAGGTCGCCGGCGCGGAAGCCCCCGGCGTAGAGGGCGCGCGCACTACGCCACCAGTTCCGGCCACGGCCTTCGGGCTCGTAGATCGGGCCCGGCGACATGAAGATCTTGGCTAGCTTCGCCACCGGCGTAGCGTTCAGCCCGCCCAACGGCCGTTCCTGCGCCTGCAGGCTGGCGAGATCCGATTTTCGCGTCACCGGCAACGCCGCAAGCGCCGCGCGGCTCCTGATTTTTTCGGCCTTTATATTTTCAAGAATTCTGGCAAACCCGGGAGCACGCCGCTTGGCGTGCGCCAGCAACTTCGGCAGCGCGGCAAGCAGCGCCGCCTCGCGCTGCTTTGGCGCGCGCGACTCCAGTTTGTCGAAGTAGTCGGCCGGTTTCTTCAAAGCCAGCGCTTGCGGCGGCGGTAGGACTTCACGTCGCGGAAGTTCCTGCGCCCGCCGGAAGAAAAGCCGAGGTAGAACTCCTTCACGTCCTCGTTCTGCGCCAGTTCGATGCCTTCGCCGTCCATCACCACGCGGCCGTTCTCCAGGATGTAGCCATAGTCGGCGTAGCGCAGCGCTATGTTGGTGTTCTGCTCGGCCAGCAGGAAGCTCACCTTCTCCTTCGCGTTCAGTCCCTTGACGATTTCGAAGATCTCCTCCACCAGCTGCGGCGCGAGGCCCATCGAGGGCTCGTCCAGCAGGATCATTTTCGGGCGCGCCATCAACGCGCGGCCGATCGCCGTCATTTGCTGCTCGCCGCCGGAGGTGTAGCCGGACTGCGAATGGCGGCGCTCCTTCAGGCGCGGGAAATATTCGTAGACGCGCTCCAGGCCCGCCCTGGTTTCGGCGCTGCTGCGCGTATAGGCCCCGGTCAACAGGTTTTCCTCGACCGACAGGTGCGCGAAGCAATGGCGCCCTTCCATCACCTGGACCACGCCGCGCTTCACCAGTTCGGACGGCGTCAGGCGCTCGATGCGCTCGCCCAGGTATTCGATGTAGCCCTTGGTGACTTCGCCGCGCTCGCCCTTGAGCAGGTTGGATATCGCCCGCAGCGTAGTGGTCTTGCCGGCGCCGTTGGCGCCGAGCAGCGCCACGATGCTGCCCTCGCGCACCGCCAGCGAAACCCCCTTCAGCACGAGGATCACATGGTTATAGATCACCTCGATGCCGTTCACCGAAAGCATCACGGGGGCGCCGGACATTCCGTTCCTCGACATAAAAACGGCGCCGGGTAATGCCCGGCGCCGCTCCAGACTCGAAAGATCAGCCGGCTTCCTTGGCGCAGTCGCGCTTCTGGATCTTCTTCTCGATCGCGTACTTTTCGGCCGAAGCGCGGATCATCGGCTTGATGATGCTGTTGTCGGCATGGTAGACACCGGGCTGCACCACCCACTTCTTGCCATCCCAGGTCTGGATCGATGCCTGCGATTCGCCGGAGTGGTTGACGCAGCTGGTGCTGACCGGCGTCATGAAGCCGGTGAAGCCCAGCTTCTTGATCAACGCATCGTCGATCGCCAGGTTCTCGAGGCCCCAGCGCACCTGCTCGCCGGTCAGCGGCTTCTTGCCATACTTGATGTGGGCGCGGCGCACTCCCTCCACCGCCATCATCGCCGACACCATGCCGCGGTTATAGAGCACCTCGCCGATTTCCTCCTTCTTGCCGGTGCCCTGGCCCTTGTCGTAGACGTACTTGATCATGTCCTTGTGGACCTGGCCCTGCCCGGCCGGCGCGAGGAACACCAAGGCGTTGTAGCCCTTGGCGGCCTCTCCCACCGGTGCGACATCGGGTTCGGCGCCCGACCACCACACGCCGTACATTTTCTCGCGCGGGTAACCCGTGGCGACGGCTTCCTTCAGCGCGGTCGAATTCATCACGCCCCAGCCCCACAGGAACACGTAGTCCGGACGCTGCTGGCGAATCTGCAGCCAGGTCGCCTTCTGCTCCACGCCAGGGTGCGTGACCGGCAGCAGGATCAGCTCGTAACCTTCGCTCTTGGCGCGCTCCTGCAGCAGCGCGATCGGCTCCTTGCCGTAGGGCGAGTCGTGATAGACCAGCGCGATCTTCTTGCCCTTCAGCTTGCCAGGACCGCCTTCCTTCTTGAGGACGTGCTGAACCAGCATATCGGCCGCATCCCAGTAAGTGCCGCCGAGGGGAAAATTCCAGGCGAACACGGTACCGTCGACCGAATCGGCGCGCCCGTAGCCGGCGGTGATGATCGGAATCTTGTCGGCGAAGGACTTGTCAGTTACCGCGAAAGTGATGCCGGTCGAGAGCGGCTGGAACACGGTGGCGCCGGTGGGGCCCTTGCCCTTCAGCCGCTCATAGCATTCCACGCCCTTGTCGGTTGCGTAGCCGGTCTCGCACTCCTCGAAGGTGATCTTGACGCCGTCGATGCCGCCGTCGCGCGCGTTGACCAATTTCAAATAGTCGACGTATCCATTCGCGAACGGTATGCCGTTCGGCGCATACGCGCCGGTGCGATACGACAAGACCGGGAAAAACTGCTCCTTGGCCTGGGCCAGCGCCGACGTGCTGCCAATCGCCGCGATAGCGGCGGACACGGCCAGCAATGCAATTTTCGCTTTCATTTCAACCCTCCTCCAGTGAACTCCCGACAGAATGATAACCCCACAGTTGCCTCCTGACCATCAATGCGGGAAAGGCCACAACCTGAGCTTTTCCTTGCCGATGGCCCACAAACGGGCCAGGCCGTGGGGCTCCACGATCAGGAAAAAGATGATCAACCCCCCGAAAATCATCAGGGCCAGGTGCGATCCGGTCGCCGTCGACATGGTTACGCCCAGCCACTGCGGGACCTGATCGAGCAGGATAGGCAGCGCGACGATGAACGCCGCCCCGAAGTAGCTGCCGAGCAACGAACCCATGCCGCCGATGATGATCATGAAAAGCAGGTTTAGCGACAGATTGATGTCGAAGGCCAGGGGTTCCCAGGCGCCCAGATAGATGAAGCCCCACAAGGCTCCCGCCACCCCGCAGTAGAACGCGCTCACCGCAAAGGCCGTCAGCTTCGCGTACACGGGCCGGATGCCGATGACTTCAGCAGCGACATCCATGTCGCGCATCGCCATCCATTCCCGCCCGAGGTGGCCGCGCACCAGATTCTTCGCCACCAGCGTGAACGCCACCAGCACGCCGAGCAGGAACAGATACTTCTCGACCGGCGAGTCGACCTTCCAGCCGAACATCTCGATCGGCGCGGTCGACACCGAACCGGAAGAGGAATAGTTGGTGAACCACTTCACGCGTGCAAACAGCCAGTCCATGAAGAACTGCGCGGCGAGCGTCGCAACGGCCAGGTACAGACCCTTGATGCGCAGGCTCGGAACGCCGAACAGCACGCCCACGGCAGCCGCGATCAAACCCGCGATCACCAATACCACCAGGAAATTGAGCTGCGGCATGCGCAGCACCAGGTTGTACGCCGCGTAAGCCCCGACCGCCATGAAGGCGGCATGACCGATGGAGATCTGGCCACAGTAGCCGACCAGGATGTTGAGCCCGATCGCCGCGAGCGTCAGGATCAGGAACGGAATCAGCAGCGACAAGAACACGTAGTCGGAGACGAACATCGGCACCACGCCGAAGGCGAACGCGAGCAGCAGCACCATGAACACGCGGTCCTGCAGGATCGGCAGCATCTGCTGGTCCGAAACGTAGGAGGACTTGAACTGGCCGTTTTCGCGATAGAGCATCGTCAGACCCTGTCGATGTTGCGTTCGCCGAACAGGCCTTCCGGGCGCACCAGCAGGAACAGCAGCGCGAGCACGTAGGCAAACCAGTTCTCTATGCCGCCGCCGGCAAGGTCGAAAACC
>DATJYN010000084.1:0-10507 GCA_035499575.1 Burkholderiales bacterium
GCGGCATCGCGGACTTCTGCCAGCCCCAGCAGTTTGAGAAGCGGCGCAGAGCCCTGTTGCACGAAGCGCGCGAGCGCCGCGGCGGCATTGCGCGCATCCTCGCTGCCGCGCACGGCCACAATTGCGCGGGCAACCGCCCGCAATCGCTCAGCGGCCTCGCGACGCAGGAGCGGCTCGGGATCGGCGGGCAGCAGGATGAGACTCACAGCCACGGTGACGGCGGCGGGATACGCCACCGCGACCCACAGCCACAGCATCGCCCGCACGGCAGGCTCCCCGCCCGGGAAGATATCGACGTAGGCCTGACTCACGAAGACGATGAGCGCGAGCAGGAATCCGACTGCTCGTGACGGAAGGATACGGGCCACGTACATCCCGATGAAGCAGACGAGCGCCATTGCGGCCAGGCGCAACGGCGGGTAGTCGATGGTGAACCGGAAGATGAGGATCGTAAGCGCGATGCTGAGCGCGATCACGACGATCGAGAGGACGGTCGCGATCGCGACGAACACGGAATTGCGCGTCGTCACGTCCGCCGCGGCCATGGACAGAAACATGACGACGAACAACGACAGGCCGATGTACGGCACCTCGAGCGCCATCGAGGCTACCAGCACGATCGCAGTCGCGACGACGATTCGGACGGTCGCGTCGAGCCGGCCCGGCGTCGGCGCGAGCTCGGCGCGCAGGATGTTCAGCCACGGCCGGGGGCGTTCAGCCGCCTCGTGAGCCAGCGCTGCCGTGGCCACGGCTCGCATCCCGGTCAGCGGCCCGCCGAGGCAGATTTTTGCGCGCCGTCCGGTGGAATCAGCGCGACGGCGGACGCGCCAATGCGAAACAGGTCGGCCTGCGGTTCGTCGATGCGGATGCGCACCGGAAAGCGCTGCGCCACCCGCACCCAGTTGATCGAGCGCGGTACGCGGGGCAGGCCGTTCGCGCTCGACCCGCCCTCCTCGGGAAACACCCCGAAGCCGATCGAATGGACGGTGCCGGTGAAGCGGCGGCCCGGGTCGGACATGAGGTAGACCTCGGCCGCCATGCCGGGCCGGATCCCTTTCAGCGCCGTCTCTCGGAAGTTCGCAATCACGTACCAATTTCGCGAGTCGATCAGCGTGAACAGGCGCCGCCCGGTTGCAGCGAACTCGCCCTGGGCGATGTCGAGATCGATGACGCGGCCATCGAACGGCGCGCGCATCACGGTCTGCTCGAGATCGTACTCTGCCGTCGCGACCGCCGCGCGCAGCTCGCCCAGCCTGGCGACCAGCGCATCGACGCCGCTCACGGCCGCGGCCGCGCGCTCGGCATCGCGCCGCGCGACCTGCAGCGCGGCCTCGGCCGAGCGCTTCGCCGTGCGCGCCTGATCTACCTGCTCGGCGGTGACGTACTCCTTGGCGAGCAGGGGCTCGATGCGGCCGAGCGTGTCTGCGGCTTGTCTTGCCTGGGCTTCCGCGCGGTCGATGTTGGCGCGCGCTGCGGCGGCGCCGAACTGCTGCGCTCTCACGTCGCGCTGGCTCAGGACGATCTGCTTCTCCAGGCTGTCGAGCGCGGCGCGCGCGCGTTCGAGGGCATGCCGGTACGGAACGGGGTCGATCTCAAACAGCACGTCGCCCTTCTTCACCGCTTGGTTGTCCTGCACGCGAAGGGTGGCGATGCGCCCGCTCACCTGCGGTGCGACGCCGATGGTATCCGCGCGCACGAATGCGTCGTCAGTCCTCGGCGACTGATCGAGGTAGTGGACGACGTAGGCGGCAAGCCCGATCGCGGCGACCAGGATCGCAAGTCCGACGATCCTCCCGAACCCTTTGCCGCGCGGCGCTGCTGCGGCGGCGCTCGGTGGGGAAGTGCTTGAATTTTCGCTCATGGCAATGTCAGCCTCGGAAAAAAATCAGCCAGGTCGCGAGGGTGAAGAGCAGCGCGAGCGCCGGATAGACCAGCCCGCCCGGACCAATCCGGGGCTCCAGACCAGCGGCCGCAAACACGCGGCGGCTGACGATCGTCAGGACGACCCCGACCAGGATGCACAGCATCCATGACGGGAAGTAGGCCCCCAGCACGTTGATCGACGGCACGCGTTCGCACCCGCCGAGCGCGACGCTCGTCGCAATAACGTGGGCGCGCCCGTAGACAGCGCGAGCCGTGCGCGTCATCTCACCGTCCACGCGGTGGCTCCGCTGGGGCCGGCCGCTCCTGCGCCCCGGGCGGCGCGAGATCGCCGGTGCCGAACGCGAGCGAAGCCATCGCTGCGAAGACTGCGCTCCTGGTCTCGGTATCGGCCGTCCGGGCCCTGGTGAGCGCGGTTTGGGCGTTGGTGACATCCACGAACGTGGCGACGCCTGCGCGATAGGAGTCGAATGCCGCGTCGTACGACTGATTTGCTGCGCCTAGCAGTGCGACCGCCGCCTCGCGCTGCCGCAAGGCAACCTTCAGGTCCTCGTAGGCCTTGACCACCTGTCTTGCCGCCCGATCCCGGGCGAGTTCGAGCTCGTCTTCGGCGACCCGCCGTTGCGACTCGGACACGCCGAGCCGGTTCTTGCGCAGGCCGCCGTCGAACAGCGGCATTTCGATCGCTATGCCCGCGCCGTATCCCGTGCCGTTCACGCCCGCCCAGCCGGGGACATCGGTGGTATGCACGCGACCGATGTTCTGCAGGACGTTCCCGGTCAGGACGATGCGCGGATAGAACTCGGACTGCGCCTTGCGGATCTCGGCTTCGCGCGCACGGACCGCCGCGGCGCGCGCGAGCAGGTCCGGGCGCTGTGCCAGCGCGCGATCCACGAGCTTCTCGGCGGTGTCCTCCACCATCGCCGGCAGCGGCCGGCTGCCGAGCCCGGCGATGCGCAGCGGCGTCGTCGGCCGCACGCCCATCGACTCGAGGAGCGCCATCCGCGCGTCGGTCTCGCCGGCGATCGATTCCTGCAGCTCGTAAGCTGCCCGTGCGGTCTTCTCGCGCGCCTGCAGCACCTCCGGCAACGTGGCAAGTCCGCGCGCGCGCCGCGACTCGGCCGCGTCCTGCAGGGTCTGCGCCTGCTTGAGGGAGGCGTGCGCCACTTCGACGCGCCCCTTCACGGCGTTCAGGGCGTAGTAGGCCCGCGTGACGTCGAACACGATCTTCTGGTGCGTCGCATTGAAGCCGAAGTTTGCGACGGCCACAGCTTCCTTCGTCGCGTCCACGGCGGCTTGTTTGCCGCCGGAGTCGAAGACCAGCCACTTCAGCGTGAGCGCGGGCAGAAAGAACTGCGTGTCGGCGGTGAAGTACCCCTGGGGATTGAGGACTGTCTTGGGGAGCGGCAGCGGCAGTCGTTGAGCCGCCGCTGCTGCCTGGGCCGAGAGCATTGGTGCGTAGACGCTTTCCGCAATCCCGACCCCGAGCGCCGCCTCGCGCGCACGTTCCCACGCCACCCGCGTCTCGGGATTGGTCCGCTGGGCGATGTCGATCAGCTCGGCAAGTTCGTACTCCCTGCCTGCATCGACCGCCGGCGGATCTGCGCCGCCGGCGGGCGGCGGCGCGGCCTCACGGTGCCTGGCCGCGAACTCGGAATAGGTGACGGTGTTCGGCACGGTCCAGGGGCGATCGGCAGCGGGCGCAACCAGGGCGTCGTGATTGGCCGCGCATCCGCCAAGCGCGATTGCGGCAGCAATCATGGTCTGCTTGTTCAACGACTCGAGCAACGCCACAGCGCCTCCTGGATGAGGGCCAACGAGGGGAGAGGCTATGCACCCTGCATGTGCCTGTCTTTAAGATTCGTGCGGGCCGCGATACGCAACCGGTAGCGGGATGGATTTCTAGTTGATTACATCGTAGTGGCCGGCTACAGCCAGCCCGTCGGCCGCAATGACGATGAGTACGTGTTCCACATTGCGTGGCTCAATGGCCACGGCGCTCGTGTCCCAGCGCGTCGCTTCGGCCGGGATGTGCTTGTCGAACCACGCCTTGCCGCCTTTCGAGAGCGGCTGCAGCAGGCAGATCGCCCCGTGGCTACGCAGCACGAAATCGGTGCCGGGCGCCAATCCGATGGTTTCGGGAACGATGAAGCTCATCCCCGGACCCTACAAGCCGCGGGCGCACGAAGTCTTCAACAAAGCGGGAGGTTTTAACAAGGCTGCAAGCCAGGACGCTCCTGGCAATTGCGTTCAATCGCGCGCAGGAATTCGAAAGACGCGGGTACCGCGGACAGGTAACCGTGCGTCGGTCGCGCAGATCGAAGCAAGCGTCGGACGCCGTTTTTCATATTCCTGCAGGCCGGAAGGCGGGCAGGCGCACCGCATGCATGGGTCGACCCATGCCGCGGGCCGAGGCCCCGACTCCGCAGCGGACAACGGTAAGATGGCCATCTGTACGGGCGTCCTGGCGAGCTTGTCAGGCCGCACCGGTGCGCATGGGGGCTGCCATGAAGCATGGGATTGCAGGGGCTGCTGCAGCGGCCGTAGGGTTGCTGCTCGCTCTTGTTTTTGCAGGCGCGCCACTCGCCCGGGAAAAAAGCGCCGCCTACGGGGTTTTCGCCACCCTTCGAGGAGGGACAGACTCATGGATCGAAGAACTTTTCTAATCGCTGCAGCGCATGCCGGATTGTCGGGGATCGCCGGCCCGGTGCTGGCGCAGCAGCCGCCGCGCGTCGTCTTCCTGAACCCGGGTGAGTCGGTCGAGCGTGGCGCCGGCCCGTATTGGCGGCTCGTTGCGCAGGCGATGACTCGCGCCGCGTCAACCCTCGGCATGCGCCTGGAAATTCTCTACGGAGAGCGCGACCACCTCGCCACGCTGCGCCAGGCCGAACAGGTGGCGCAACGCACCGAGGCGCCGGACTATCTCATCATCGTCAACGAGAAGCTGACCGCCGGGCCGATTCTCAAGCTGTTCGCCGGCTCCCGGGCGAAAATCTTCCTCATCCATAACGACCTCACGCCGGAGCAGCGGCAGGAGCTCGGCAACGAGCGCGAAAAGATCGCCAACTGGATCGGCACGATGACTTCGGATTCGGCGGGCAGCGGCTACCTCATCGTGGAATATCTGTACAGCCGGTTGCGCGGCGAGGAGCCGCGCATCATCGGCATTACCGGGGATCCGCAGACGCCGGTCGCGCGCGAGCGGGCCGAGGGCGCGGCGAAGTACGTCGCCCGCGCCGGACGCGGCCGCATCTACCAGGTCGTGTACGGCGACTGGACCTATGCCGACGGCGAGCAGAAAGCGTCCGTCCTGCTCTCCCGCTATCCGGACACCAATCTCATCTGGGCGGCGAACGATTCCATGGCGATGGGCGCGCTGCGTGCCGTGCAGGCGAAAGGCGCGCGGGTCCTGGTCGGCGGCGGCGGCGGCTGGCCCGACGCGCTGAAAAGCATCGCCGAAGGCGGCCTCACCGCGAGCGCCGCCGGAAATTTCACGGTCGGCGCATGGGTGATGGTGCTGCTCCACGACTACCATCACGGCCACGATTTCACGCCGGACAACGGCGTCAACCTGACCTTCGAGCAGGTGGTCGTGCACCGCCAGAACGTCCAGCGATACGAGCAGGTCATCTTCAAGGGAATGGATACCCTCGACGTCAGGCCCTATTCCAAAGTGCTGCATCCGAGGCCCGGCCCGTATCGCTTCAGCCTCGAAGATCTGGTCGCCGGCCCCAAGACGCGCTGATATGCACCTTGCAGGGGGGCGGATGCTGCGCGATGCGCGGTTGCACACGAAGCTCATGCTCGCGCTGACCGTAATGGTCATATTGGTGGTCGCCGCGTGCGCCTACTTCGTCATCGAGCGCGAGCACGAGCGCGTGCTCTTCCGCGTCGAGCAGCGGGCAACGCTCTTCGCCGATCAGTTGAGCGCGTCCTTGGCTCAGCCGCTCTGGAACGTCGACCGCAAAGCGATCGACCGTCAGCTCGCAATACTGGCGCGCCATCCGGAGGTTGCCGAATTGAGGCTGGTGGATGTCAAGTACGGGCCGGTCGCGAACGCAGCCGGGCCGCTGGCCTCGGCGCGGGGCAGCCGCATCATACGCACGCGGCCGATCGAGTCCGCAGCTTTCGAAGGATTGCCCGTCCAGAAAATTGGGGAAATCCGCGTTGAGATGGGCACCGCGTCCGCCGATGAGGCGATCGCTGGGTTCCGCAATGCCATCCTTCTCATAGCCCTGGCCGTGATCGGCGCTCTCTATGGCGCCACGTACTGGCTCCTCAAGCGCCTGGTGCGCAGCCCCGTCGAGCGCCTCGGAACGACGGTAGACCGCATCGCCGATGGCGATCTGGACGCACGCTGCGCGGTGGAGTCCGGAGACGAGCTGGGTCACCTCGCGGTGCGAGTCAATGCCATGGCGGACCGCATGCACGAATTCACCGCCCGGCTGCGGCGCCTGATCGACGCCAACATCGTCGGCATCTACATCTATGATCTGGATGGCCGAATTCTCGAGGCCAACGATGCGTTTCTCGGGATCGTGGGATACGACCGCGAGAACCTCATGGCCGGACGCCTGCGCTGGACGGATCTGACGCCGCCCGAGTGGCGCGAGCGCACGGCCTTCGCGGTACGGGAGCAGGAGACGGCCGGCCGCGTGCAGCCCTACGAAAAGGAGTACTTCCGCAAGGACGGCAGCCGTGTGCCGGTGCTGGTCGGGGGCGCCATGTTCGAAGAGGGTGGCAGCCAGGGCGTCGCTTTCGTGCTCGATCTCACTGAGCGCAAGGGGACCGAAGCAGCGCTCCGGGACAGCGAGGAATTGTGGCGGGCTGCCTTCCTTAGCAACCCGACCATGTATTTCATGGTCGATCGGGCGGGCGACATCCTCCAGGTGAATCCCGCCGGTGCCGAGCAGCTCCGCTATGACGTGAGCGAATTGGTTGGCAAACCGGTCCTGGACGTCTTCGTGGAGTCCGATCGCGAAGCAGTGCGCCAGCACGCGGAGGATTGTTTCGCGCAGCTCGGCCAGACGCTGCGCTGGGAAGCGCGCAAGGTCCGCAAGGACGGTGAAGTGATATTGGTGCGCGAGACTGCGAGCGCCTTCTCCCTCAACAACCGCCTGGTCCTGCTGGTCGTTTGCGAGGACATCACGGAACGCAGGAACGCCCGGGAAGCGCTGCGCGCGAGCGAGGAACGCTTTCGAACGCTCATGCAATTCTCCTTCGACGTCTACTGGGAAACCGACGCTCAGCATCGCTTTACCCGGCAGGATTTTTCCGAGCGGGTCACCGACGGCCCATTGCCGAATTCCGAACTCGGCAAGGCGCGCTGGGAACTGCCTTACCTGGATATTGACGAAGAGGGCTGGCGCAAGCACCGTGAGATGCTCGACGCGCACCTTCCGTTCCGCGATTTGGAGTACGGGAGGCCGACGCCCGGTGGCGGCAAGCGTTACGCGGCGATTTCCGGGCTGCCGATGTTCGACGAGACCGGGCGCTTCATCGGCTATCGCGGCGTCGGACGGCATATCACCGAGCGCAAGCTGTTGGAGGAAGCACTTCGGCAGCGCGAAAAGGAACTTCGCGAGACTGTCGGGACCATTCCAGCAATGATCAACACGATTGCGCCCGATGGAAGGGACGTATTTGTCGGCAAGAGGTTTTCCGAATACTCCGGTTTGCCAGAGGAGGACGCGCGAGGCCTGGGTTGGAAGGTCACCGTTCATCCGGACGATCTCGATCTATACCTTGGCAAGTGGCGCGCGTCTCTGGCAAGCGGCGAACCGGTCGAGTTCGAGACGCGCGTTCGCCGTGCGGACGGGGAATATCGCTGGTTCCTCGCCCGAGCCGTGCCGCATCGAGACGAGGCCGGGAATATCCTGAAGTGGTATCAGCTCCTGACAGATATCGAAGACCGCAAACAGGCGGAGCTGGCCCAGAGGCGAAGCGAGACTTATCTCGCCGAAGCGCAGCGGCTGAGCCACACTGGCAGTTTTGCCTACAGCCCGGCGCGCCGGCAAACGCTCTTCTGGTCCGAGGAATTGTTCCGAATTTTCAGAAGGGATCCTCAGCGTGGGATCCCCGATTTTGAGGAGACGCGCAGACTTGTCCATCCCGACGACCTCGACAGGGTTTCAGCAGAATGTCTGAAGGGATTCCGTGAGAAAGCAGAATTTGCGCAGACTTACAGGCTGCTATTGCATGACGGGGCTGTCAGGTACCTTCACGCGATTTGGCATCCGGTCCTCGATAGCGCGGGAGAACTCGTCGAATACGTTGGCACGGCCGCCGACGTAACCGACCGCGAGAAGGCTGAACAGAAGTTCCGCGGGTTGCTGGAATCGGCGCCCGATGCGGTGGCGGTGGTCAATCGAGACGGCGAAATTGTTCTGGTCAACGCGCAGTTGGAGAAGCTGTTCGGCTATCAACGAAGCGAGGTGTTGGGGAAGCAGATCGAAATGCTGGTGCCGGAGCGGTTCCGGGGCAAACATCCGGCGCACCGCGCGGCTTTCGTGGCCGACCCTCGTGCGCGGCCAATGGGTTCTGGGCTGGAACTCTACGGTTTGCGTGCGGACGGGCACGAGTTTCCGGTGGAAATCAGCCTCAACACGCTTGAGACAGAGGAAGGCGTGCTGATATCCAGCACCATTCGCGATATTACCGAGCGTGCGGCGCACCTCTGGTTCCTGCAAAGCACGGACCGGATCAATCGCGCCATGCAAGGTACCGGCGACATCGAGAAGGTGATGAGCGACGTGCTTGAGGGCGTGCTCGAGATCTTCGCCTGCGATCGTGCGTGGCTCGTCTATCCGTGTGACCCCGAGGCTCCGTCGTGGCGACCTGTGATGGAGCGTGCGCGGCCGGAGTTCCCCGGAGCCTTCGCCATGGCAACCGATCTACCCGTCGATACGGAAGTCGCGACTGTCTTCCGATGCGCGCGGGCTGCCACAGGTGCGGTGCTGTTCGGCCCGGGCTACGAGCGTCCGGTGCCGGTACAAGTCGCGGAGCGTTTCAGCATACGATCGACGATGGTGATGGCGGTCTACCCCAAGGTCGATCGCCCGTACCTCTTCGGCGTGCACCAATGTTTCCGCCCGCGCCAGTGGACAGCGCAGGAGAAGCGGTTGTTCGAGGAGATCGGGCGACGGCTGGCCGATGTACTTACCAGTCTCCTGGTGTTCCGCAGCCTGCAGGAGAGCGAGCGCAAGCTCGACGAGGCCCAGCGCATCGCGCATGTCGGTTACTGGGAGGCGGATTTCGACCGCGGTGGCGTGACGCTCTCGGATGAGGCGCGCCGGATCTACGGATTGCAGACCCAGGCGTTGCCGCATTGGCGCGCCCGATTGGAGTTTGTGCATCCCGAGGACCGGGAAAAGGTGGAACAGGCGCACGAGGCCGCCTTGCAGAGTGGCCTGCACTTCGACGTGGAGTACCGGGTGGTCCGGCCGAACGGCGAGGTGAGGATGGTCCACAGCCGGGCCCAGATCACACGGGACGAGTCGGGACGGGTCCGGCGCATTTTCGGCATGGTGCAGGACATCACCGAAATCAGGCGCGCCGAGGAAGCGCTGCGAGAGGCGCAGGCGGCGCTTGCGCGCGTGAACCGCGTCACGACGTTGGGGGTGCTTGCCGCCTCGATTGCGCACGAGGTCAACCAGCCGCTGGGCGCCATGGTTACGAGCGCCGCTTCGTGCTCGCGCTGGCTGGCGGCCCAGCCGCCGGACTTCGACAAGGCGCGGCGCGCGCTCGAACGCATTGGCCATGACGGCCGCAGGGCGAGCCAGGTCATCGAGCGGATCCGCACGCTGGTGCAGCGGCTGCCGCCGCGCAAGGACCGCGTCGAGGTCAACGACGCCATCGGTGAGGTGATCGCGCTCACGCGCGACCTGATGCGCAGGAATGATGTGTCGCTCCAGACGTCGCTTGCGCAGGGCCTGCCGCCGGTGAACGGCGACCGCATTCAGCTGCAGCAGGTGATCATCAACCTCGTGGTGAACGCCATCGAGGCGATGAGCGCGTTGGGCGATCGCCCTCGCGAGCTTGCCGTGAGTTCCGCGATGGACGGGCAGAACGCGTTGCGGGTAGAGGTACGCGATTCTGGTCCCGGCGTGGCTCCAGAGCGCGCGCAGCAGATCTTCGAAGCGTTCCACACCACCAAGGCCGAAGGCATCGGCATGGGACTGTCGATCAGCCATTCCATCGTCGAGGCCCATGGCGGGCGGCTGTGGGTGGAACCCAACACGCCATACGGCGCCGCCTTCCAGTTCTCTCTGCCGGTACAGGAACAATAATTTCCTAAACCAAAGTCTAGGTGGCCCGAAACCAAAGTAGTCGGGTCCCGGACCTAGGTGGCGCGCTGCCTGACTTCGCGGCAGCGCTTCACGACCAAAGCCCAGTAGCAATCCCACCGCGTCGCGGACTAGCCTGCAGTCACGCAGTCGGGCATACGCATCTTTCTCGCAAGGAGATCCGAAATGGCAACGGCAATCAAGGCACCCAAGCAACCGAAGCCGCTCCCCGCGCCGAACAGCGACTTCTACGAGCTCTACGAAACTCTGAATGCCGGGGAACTTGCGACATTGAAGCGCGTGCGCAAGTTCATGGAAGACAAGGTCGCGCCGGTGATCAC
>DATJYN010000085.1:0-26371 GCA_035499575.1 Burkholderiales bacterium
AGGACCAGCAGCGCCTCCTGCCAGGCGAAGCCCTCGCCGATGCAGTGCCGGTCGCCCGCGCTGAACGGAAAATAGGCGCCGCGCGGCAAACGCTGCTCCAGGTCGCCTTCCCAACGCTCGGGTTTGAAACGCTCCGGCTCATCGAAGTACCGGGCGTCGCGATGCGTGACGTACTGACTCATAATCACCACGGAACCCTTCGGCACCGTATAGCCGCCCACCTCTACATCGGCCAGAGCTTGGCGACCGACGAACCAACCCGGCGGATAGAGACGCAGACCCTCTTGCATCACGCTGCGCGTGTAGGCCAGCCGGTCCAGATCCGCCGCGCCGAAGGCCGCTCGGCCACCTAGCACCCCCTTCGCCTCCTCGTGCATCCGCTGCCCGGCGTCAGGATGTTCCGCGAGCAGGTAGAAAATCCAGGCGAGCACATTGGCGGTCGTCTCATGCCCTGCGATCAGCAGCGTGAGGACCTCGTCACGTAGCTGCTTCTCCGTCATGTGCACGTTGGTTTGATCATCCTTGGCTTGCATCAGCAGCGACAACAGGTCTTTGCCGGTTGCGGACGTATTGCGACGCCGCTCGATCATGCGGTAGATGACCGTGTCCAGGTCGTGTACCGCCTTCCTGAACCGCCGCGATGATGGCAACGGCAGCGCGAGCGAGAGCTTCAGGAAGGGCGACGACAGCCGGGTGAAGATCTGCAGAACGGTATCGATGTTCCGCGACACCGCCTGCGTGTCATCACCGATGTCCTGCTCGAACAATGCCTGGGCCGCGATCAGCATGGTCAGCTTCATCATCTCGTCGGCGATATCGATGGTCGCGCCGGATTGCCACTGGTCGCGCGCCCGGCGCGAAAGCTCGGCCATCTGCCCGGCGTAGGCTTCGATCCTGGACTTGCGGAATACCGGCAGCATCAGGCGCTGCTGGCGCGCGTGCAGATCACCCCGCGAAGTGAACAACCCTTCGCCTACGACCGCATTGATCTTGGCCCTTAGCGCCGTCATGGTGAAGCTGGCGCGCTTCGTGATCAGCACTTCGCGCACCATGTCCGGGTGGCGAACGAAGTAGACGTCGATTCGGCCAAGCCGAAAATTGGAAATATCGCCGTACTTCTCGGCCACTTCGGTAAGGAAAGCCAGCGGGGAGCGCGTGAAGTGGCGCGCCTCGCCGATCAGCGACAGGCTGCGCGGCCCGGGTGGCCGGGAAATCCTCGGGGGCATGCGGAAATCCTACCGCAGCCCTTCGTTAGCCCGTCGATTTCTTCCGGTCTTGAAGGTAGCGCTCGAAGGATTCGCGGGTCATCGCGAGCTCTTCGCGGAGGGATTTCAGCAGCATCGGAATCTGCAGTTTTACCTCGGCGTCCGACAGGCGACCAAATTCCTTGCAACATGAGGCCAGCTGCTCAGCGCCCATGCTTGCCGCCGATCCCTTCATCGCGTGCAGGTGGCTGCGGAACTCGGCCACGTTGCGCGCAGCCAGCGCGGATTCTATTTTGGCCATCAACGTGACGTTGTCGGCAACGAATACGCCGATCAGCTTGTCCATGAACGCAGGCGAGGAGCCGAGTTCCTCGAGATCGGCGAGCGTATCCGCGTTTACCACGGGTGCCGGACCTTGGACCGCTACGCGCGCCGACGGCCTGACACTTTCGACGAGCGCCGGCCGGGCGACTTCCTGCGGCTTCGGTGCGCACAGCGTCTGCAGCTCTTCCAGCAGCCGTGCCGCCTCGATCGGCTTGGACAGGAAGGCGTCGGCGCCGGCCTCCAGGCACTCGCGCTTTGCCTCGGGCGTCACGTCCGCCGAAAGCATCGCCACCGGCAAGCGCTCGCGCGCACCAGCCGTGAGACGGATGGCTTGCACGGTTTCGATGCCGCTAAGGCGCGGCATGTTGCGGTCAATCAGCGCGACGTCGAAATGGGAGGTCTCGAGCGCATCCAGCGCCCTTTCCCCATCGGACACCAGCGTCGCCGTGTGGCCGCCGCGTTCCAGGATGCGCGACAGCACTTCCCGGTTGGTCGGGTTGTCGTCGGCCACCAGCACGTGCAGGCTCCTGGCGGCGGTCCCGCGGCGCGCGTAATCCTGTAGGCGCACCACGCCTTCACGCGTCTCCTCGCCAGCGGTGATCGAATGCAGCACGTTGAACAACTGCCGTTTCTCGAACGGCATCTCGAGCACCGCGCCAAAGCCGGCAGACAGCGCGGCGAAACGCGGCACGTCTGCGTTTCGCTGCATCGCCAGCACGATGGGCGGCGCCGGATCAGGCGCGGCGCGTCGGAAGCGCTGCGCCAGCTGCAGGTCCTTGCCCTCCGAATAGAGCAGCGCGCTGTGGTACGGTTTGGCGAGGCTTATTTCGGCGACCAGGCGCGTCACGCCTGCGTCCAGGTTGGCCACCGCCACCGGCATCGCCCCCCAGCCTGAAAGCGCCTGCTCGATCGCCTCGCGCGGCTCGCGCGGGAAACCGACGAGCAGCACTCGCGCGCCGGCAAGTTCGCCCGCGCCGGCGCCCGCGCGCTCCGGCTGCTTTTCCAATTCTGTTTCGAACCAGAACGTGCTGCCCAGCCCGACCGCGCTCTCCAAGCCGATGCGCCCGCCCATCAGTTCCACCAGCTGCTTCGCGATAGTGGTGCCGAGGCCGGTGCCGCCAAAGCGCCGCGTGGTGGTCTGGTCCGCCTGCGTGAAGCTTTCGAAGATCCTCTGCTGCGCTTCCGGCGCGATGCCGATGCCGGAATCGCGGACGGAAAACTTAAGGCGCACGCCCGCGTCGGTCTCGCCCTGGCAGCTGACGTGTACCGTGACGCTTCCGTGTTCGGTGAACTTGACAGCGTTGCCCGCCAGGTTGATCAGAACCTGGCGCAGGTGCAGCGCGTCGCCGCGCACCGCGGGAGGCACTTCCGGCATGATGGAGACCACGAACTCGACGCCCTTGGCGGCCGCCTGCGAGGACAGGATCCGGCAGGTGCTGTTCACCAGCGCGTGCAGGTCGAAATCGGTGCGCTCCAGCACCAGCTTGCCGGCCTCGATCTTCGAGAAGTCGAGAACCTCCTCGACCAGGCCCAGCATCACGCGCGAAGAACTGCGCAGCGTCTGCAGCATGTCGGCCTGCTCGCGCGAAAGCTGCGTATCGCGCAGCAGGTCGGACATGCCGATGATCGCGTTCAGCGGCGTACGCAATTCGTGGCTCACTACTGAAATGAAGCGCCGCTTGGCCTGGTTGGCCGCCTCGGCGCGCGCGACTGCGTCGAACATGCGCTTCACCAGAGACAGCACGTAGAGGCTGAGCGCCACGAGTCCGAGAGCGAGGCCGATGCCGGCGGCGAGATGGTCTTCCCAGAACTTGCTGGTGGCAAGCACGGTGGCGAAGCCCGCGAGGCTCGCCCCCAGGGAAATCAGCAGGTAGGCCGGGCCATAGCGGAAGCCGTTCGCCAGCGTCACCCACACGTAGACCAGTACGCTCGGCAGCGCCTTGTCGCCGAAGTACCACATCGACCAGGTGGTGGTGGCGACGTCCGCGATCAGCGCGATGATGCGCCGCGTGGGGGAGACCGACTTCGACCACAGGTTCCAGGCAAGGATAACGGCGGCGACGATCAGGTAGCTGACGAAAACGATGTGGTACGGCTTGAGCGCGCTCCACTCGAAAACATCGAGACCTTCCGGCAGCAGGTAAGCGCCGAGAAGAATCGCAATCACCAGCCGGACGATACCCTGCTCGTGCTCGGTATCCGGGCGCTCCGCGAGGCGCGCGCGCGCCGAGTCGTACAGCTTGCGCAGCCTGGCGATCATTGCGCGACGCCCTCGAAAGCAGGATCCTGCATGTCGCGCTGCACTTCGAGCACGCGTTCGCTGACGCCGAGGAATGCTTCCACCAGGCGTGGGTCGAAATGCTTGCCGCTCTGGGCACGCAGGTAGTCGAGCGCGTCGGCAGCCTTCCAGGCCTTCTTGTAGGGGCGCACGGAGGTCAGCGCGTCGTAGACGTCGGCGACCGCGACAATGCGCGCACAAAGCGGGATGTGGTCGCCGTCCAGCCCGCTCGGGTAACCCTTGCCGTCGTAGCGCTCATGGTGGCCCAGCGCGATCAGCGCACCCATGCGAACGTACTTGGAGGCGCTGCCCTTCAGTATCTCGTGGCCGATCACCGGGTGGCGCTGCATGGTGCCCCATTCGGCCTCGTCCAGGCGTGCGGGCTTGAGCAGGATGCCGTCCGGGATGCCGATCTTGCCGATGTCATGCAGCGGCGCCGCCAGTTCGACGGTCTCGGCCTCATCGCGCTCCAGGCCGACTGCGTTGGCGATCAGGCGCGAATAGCGCGCCATGCGGATCAGGTGATAGCCGGTTTCCTCGTCGCGGAATTCGCCCGCGCGCGCCAGGCGCAGCAGGGTCTCCTTTTCCCGCTCGCGGATCTCGCGGGTCGCCTCGTCGACCATCCCTTCCAGCAGCCTGCGCTTGTCTTCCAGTGCGAGCTGCTGCCGGCGCAGCGTGAGCAGGTTGCGGCAGCGCGCCAGGCACTCGCGCGAGTCCACCGGCTTGGTGAGGAAATCGGTGATCCCGGCGTCCAGCGCGGCGTAGCGGACCTTTTTATCATCCTGTCCGGTAATCATCACGATGGGCACGTGCTCATAGCCCGGCAGCGCGCGCAGGCGCCCGGCCAGTTCGATGCCGTCCATGTCCGGCATCATGAAGTCGACCAGCACCAAGTCGGCGACGTGGCGCGTCGCCCAGACCACGGCGTCGACGGGGCGCGCGAATCCTTCGACGACCACGCGGTCGTCAAGCGTGCGCACGACCTGCTCAAGGATGGCGCGGCTGGTGGACTGGTCGTCCACCACCATCACGGTGTTGCGTGCCGCCGGCAGCAGGTGTATCTGCGCCTTGGCCATCGTTCCTCCAATGGGGAAACCTGCAATGAAGACTACGCCCGGCAGGGTGCGCTGTCTAGACGCAAGGTGGCATCCCCTGACAAAGAATCACGTCGTGGCGCGGCAGGAAATCGACAAGCCAAGTCGGCGACGCCGCGCGGCCGCTATTTCTTGAGCTTGGTGATCTTGTTGCCCTGGATGCCGAGGCCCGCCATCAGGCCTTGCTGGCTGAAGATGAACGCGTAGATGTCTCCCTGCAGGTTGGTGGTTGTGGTGGATTTGCCCATTCCGTCGTCCATGACCACGACGCTCGGGCCGACGCCGACTTCGAATCCCTCCGCCGTGGTCAGCGCGCTCAGAGCCTTCTCACGCATGAAGAACATCGCATAGCCGTATTTCTGCGCGCCCGCTTGAAGGCCGTACGACGCGCCGGAGGTGCTGTAGTAGGCAACGGCTTTGCCATCCCGCCACAGCGCGCCTTCGCCGTACTGGCCCCCAACGACCAATCCGGCCTTCGTAATCGAGGGAAACACGAGCACCGCGACCGCCTTCTCGTTCAGCGCCTTGGCCGCAGGCACTTTTGCGATCAGCTTGTTGAGCGCCGCCTTCGACGTACGGTCGAGATTGGCATTGCTCTGCGCGAATGCTGGTACGGATAGGGCCGCGGAAGCAGCTATCGCGGCCGCGGCGAGAAGTGAAGGGAGACAGGGGTTTCGCATGACCACTCCTTTTCAAGGACCGAATTTGGTGAAACCACATCGCCGACGTTACGTTCCTGGTGCCGGAAGAGAGACTCGAACTCTCATGACATCGCTGCCGGCGGATTTTGAGTCCGCTGCGTCTACCAATTCCGCCATTCCGGCGCAGGATGGGATTCTATAATGCCCGGCAGTGAAGCTCACCGAATTCGACTATCAATTGCCGCCGGAACTCATCGCTCAGCACCCGGCAACAGAACGCGGTGCAAGCCGCCTGCTGCACCTGGACGGAGCGAGCGGCGCACTGCGCGACCTTGACTTCGCCAACCTACCGCAGTTCGTCGACGCGCGCGACGCTGTGGTGCTCAACGATACGCGCGTGATCAAGGCACGGCTGCAAGGGGCCCGGGAAAGCGGCGGCAAGATCGAATTGTTTATCGAGCGCATCGTCGGCGAGCACGAAGCCATCGGCCTGATGCGCAGTTCGCATGCGCCCGGGCCAGGCACGCGCCTGACGCTGGGCGATGGCGCCATCGCCGAAGTGCTGGGCCGCGAGGAAGACCTCTACCGCGTGCGCTTCGCAGAGCCCGTCGCGTTGGTGCTGGACCGCTGCGGCAGCGTACCGCTGCCGCCTTACATTGCGCACCGGCCGGGTACGCTGGACGCCGAGCGCTACCAGACGGTCTATGCCAGGCGCCCCGGCGCGGTCGCCGCACCCACGGCGGGCCTGCATTTTGACGAAGCCATGTTGAAAAAAATTACCGGGAAAGGCGCCAGCCTTTCTACGGTGACCCTGCACGTGGGCGCCGGCACGTTCCAGCCGGTGCGTGCAGAAATCGTCGAAGAGCACCGCATGCACAGGGAGCGCTATTCAATTCCCGCGGAAACGCTGCAAGCGATTTCCGGAAAGCGCGTGCTTGCCGTCGGCACCACGACGCTGCGGGCCCTCGAGACCTGTGCCTCGACCGGTCAGCGGGAGGGCGAAACCGGGCTTTTCATCTCTCCCGGTTTCAAGTTTCGAGCCGTGGACCGGCTGCTCACCAATTTCCACCTGCCGAAATCGAGCCTGTTGATGCTGGTGGCCGCCTTTGCGGGCCTGGATAACATCCGCCGTGCCTACGAGCACGCCATCGCCAAGCGCTACCGGTTCTTCTCCTACGGCGATGCGATGCTGATCGAAAGGGCGTCGTGAAATTCTCCGTCAGCCACCACGACGGCGCGGCAAGGCGCGGACGCCTGGAGCTTGCCCACGGTACGGTGGAGACGCCGGTGTTCATGCCGGTCGGCACCTACGGCACGGTGAAGGCGATGTCGCCCGAGGAATTGCACGACCTTGGCGCGCAGATCGTGCTCGGCAACACCTTCCATCTCTGGCTGCGCCCCGGCATCGAGGTGATCGAGAAGCACGGCGGACTGCACGGCTTCATGGGCTGGCGCGCGCCGATCCTGACGGACTCGGGCGGCTTCCAGGTCTTCAGCCTGGGCGCCATGCGGAAAATCTCCGAGGAAGGCGCGCGCTTCGCTTCGCCGATCAACGGCGACAAGCTGATGCTGACGCCCGAAGAATCGATGCGCATCCAGCGCGCGCTTGACTCCGACGTGGTGATGGCGTTCGACGAGTGCACGCCCTACCCGGCGACCGAAAAGCTGGCGCTGATGTCGATGGAGCTGAGCATGCGCTGGGCGGACCGCTCCAAGCGAGCCCACGAGGGAAACGCCAACGCCCTGTTCGGCATCGTCCAGGGAAGCACCTATGAGTCGCTGAGGGATCTTTCGCTTCGGCACCTGGTCAATACCGGTTTCGACGGCTACGCCATCGGCGGCCTGGCCGTCGGCGAACCGGCGGCGGACCGCTCGAGGATCATGAACCACCTTCTGCCGCAGATGCCCGCAGACCAGCCCCGGTACCTGATGGGCATGGGCACGCCCGAGGACCTGGTGCAGGGCGTTCTCGCCGGCGTGGACATGTTCGATTGCGTGCTGCCGACGCGCAACGCGAGAAACGGCTGGCTGTTCACGCGCTCGGGCGACGTGAAGATCCGCAACGCGAAGTGGCGCGATGATCCCCGGCCGCTGGATGAAGCCTGCGCCTGCTACGCCTGCCGCAATTTCAGCCGCGCCTACCTCCACCACTTGCAAAAGGCGAATGAAATCCTCGGTGCGCGCCTGAACACGATCCACAATCTGCACTACTACCTGGGCCTGATGAAGGAACTGCGCGAGGCGATCGCCGCCGGCCGGCTCGCGGACAGCGCCGCGCGTCTTCTGGCTGCGCGCCGCGGCGCGGCCTGAACAACGCAAGCTGCTATAATTTCAAGCTTTTCTGGCATTCCCGAGGAGAAAACCCGTGCTTATTCCTTCCGCGTTCGCACAGACCCCGGGCGCCGCCCCCGACGGCGCTGGGCTGCAGATGATCATCCTTTTCGTGATCATGGGCGCGTTCCTGCTGTTCACTTTCCGTTCGCAATCCAAGCGCGCGAAGGAGCACAAGCAGATGGTCGACGGCCTGCAGAAGGGCGATGAAGTGGTCGCCGCGTCAGGCATCGTCGGCAAGGTAACGGAACTCGGCGAGCAGTACCTGACCATCGAGGTCGCGAAGGACGTCGAAATCAGGGTGCAGAAAGCCGCCGTCCAGCTCGCGCTGCCCAAGGGCTCGATCAAGGCGATCAAGTAAGCCGTGAATCGGTATCCCGCCTGGCGGTACGCGCTGATCGCGCTCGCGATCGCCGCCGCCCTCCTCTTCACGCTGCCGAATTTCTTCGGCGAATCGCCTGCCGTCCAGGTCTCGAGCGCGCGAACTACAGTCAAGGTAGACGCTGCACTGCTCGAGCGCGTCGAGGCGGCGCTCAAGGGTGCCGGCGTGCAGCCGACCGGCGTGCTGCTCGACGCGACCGGCCTGCACGCACGCTTCGCCGACACCGACGCGCAGTTGAAGGCCTTCGACCTGATCGAAAAAACGCTCAACCCGGTCCATGACAATCCCTCGTACGTGGTGGCGCTGAACCTGCTGTCGTCCTCGCCCGGCTGGCTGACCGCGATACACGCGCTGCCGATGTACCTGGGGCTGGACCTGCGCGGCGGCGTGCATTTCCTGCTGCAGGTGGACATGAACGCGGCGCTGCTGAAGCGCCTGGAGGCCTTTTCCGGCGAGATACGCACACTGCTGCGCGAAAAGGACATCCGCCACGCCGGCATCGCGCGCGACGGGCAGACGCTGCGCATCCGCTTCCGCGACGCCGAGACGCGCGACAAGGCGGCGCTGGCGATCTCCGCACAGGTGCCATCACTCGACCTCGCGCGCCGCGACGACGGCCAGGACCAGCTGCTGGTGGCGACGCTCAAGCCGGCGGCGCTCAAGAGCGAGCAGGAACTCGCTATCAAGCAGAACATCACCACGCTCGGCCGCCGCGTAAACCAGCTCGGCGTCGCCGAGCCGGTGATCCAGCAGCAGGGTGCCGACCGCATCGTCGTACAGCTGCCCGGCGTGCAGGATCCCGCCAAGGCGAAGGAAATCCTCGGCCGTACCGCGACCCTCGAAGTCCGCCTGGTGGACGAGGATGCGATGCGCACTGGCAGCACCTTCAACGTCGACATGTTCCCAGAGCGCAAGCGCGACGGCAGCGTCAGCAACGTGCCGCTGAAGAAACAGGTGCTGGTCACGGGCGACCAGTTCACCGGCGCCTCGGCCACCTTCGACCACGACCAGCGCCCGGCGGTCTCGGTCGAGCTGAACGACGCCGGCGGCCGCATCATGCGCCAGGCGACGCGCGAAAACCTGCACAAGCTGATGGCGATCGTGCTGATCGAGAAGGGCAAGGGCGAGGCGATTTCGGTGGCCACCATCCAGGGCGAGTTCGGCAGCCGCTTCCAGATCACCGGCAGCTTCACGCCCAGCGAGACCAACGACCTGGCGCTGCTGATCCGCGCCGGCTCGCTCGCCGCACCGATGGAAATCATCGAGGAGCGCACCGTCGGCCCTTCGCTCGGCAAGGAAAACATCGAGAAGGGCTTCAACGCGACGAAATGGGGTTTCCTCGCGATCGTGCTCTTCATGAGCGCCTACTACACGCTGTTCGGCCTGTTCTCTTCGGCGGCGCTCGGCATCAACCTGCTGTTCCTGATCGCGCTGCTGTCGATGCTGCAGGCCACGCTCACCCTGCCCGGCATCGCGGCCATCGCGCTCACGCTCGGCATGGCGATCGACTCCAACGTGCTGATCAACGAGCGCATCCGCGAGGAGGTGCGCGCCGGCCAGTCGCCGCAAGCGGCGATCGCCGCCGGCTACGAGCGTGCCTGGGGCACGATCCTGGACTCCAACGTCACCACGCTCATCGCCGGCCTCGCGCTGCTGATCTTCGGCTCCGGCCCGGTGCGAGGTTTTGCGGTGGTGCATTGCCTGGGCATCCTCACGTCGATCATTTCGTCGGTGGTGGTGTCGCGCGCCATCGTCAACCTTGTCTACGGTCACCGCCGCAAGGTCGCCCACCTGGCGATCGGCGACACCGGATGGAAATAGCGTGAGAGGCCAGTAGGCGAGCCATGGAATTCTTCAAGATCCGCCGCGTCATCCCGTTCATGCGGCACGCGATCGTCTTCAACGTGATTTCGTTGCTGACCTTCCTTGCTGCGGTATTCTTCCTCGGCTACAAGGGCCTGCACCTGTCGGTCGAATTCACCGGCGGCACGCTGGTCGAAGTGAGCTACAAGGACCCAGCCAACGTCGAGGCGGTCCGCGATGTGCTCGACAAGGCGGGCTACAAGGGCGAGGTGCAGAACTTCGGCTCCTCGCGCGCGGTGCTAATCCGCCTGCCGATCGAAAAGGAGCAGTCGACCTCGGCGCTGTCGCAGAAGGTCGCCGAGCTGCTCAAGGCCCAGGACTCGACCGCCGAGGTGCGCCGCGTCGAATTCGTCGGCCCGCAGGTCGGCAAGGAGCTGTACGAAAACGGCGCGCTCGCGCTGATAATCACGGCGGCCGGCATCGTCATCTATCTCTGGATCCGCTTCGAGTGGCGCTTCGGCCTGGCTGCGATCATCGCCAACCTGCACGACGTCGTGATCATCCTGGGCTGCTTCGCCCTGTTCCAGTGGGAATTTTCGCTGCCGGTACTCGCGGCGGTGCTCGCGGTGCTCGGCTACTCGGTGAACGAGTCGGTGGTGGTGTTCGACCGGGTGCGCGAGAACTTCCGCAAGATGCGCAAGGCGACCGTGCCGGAAGTCATCGACAGTTCGATCACGGCCGTGATCTCTCGCACCATCATCACGCACGGCTGCACCCAGGCCATGGTCACCACGATGCTGCTGTTCGGCGGACAGGCGCTGCACTACTTCGCGCTAGCGCTCACCATCGGCATCTGCTTCGGCATCTACTCGTCGGTGCTGGTGGCGAGCCCGCTGGTGATGTGGCTCGGCGTCGACCGCAGCCAGTTCATCCGCCCGCCCAAGAAGGAGCGCGGCAAGGACGAGCACGAAGGAGCCGTGGTTTAGCTACTTCAGAATCTGAACCAGGTTGGAGTAATCGTCGGTCCAGGTACGCCAGTCCGGATGTTCTTCGGGGGGCTCGGGCGAGGCGGCCTTGATTTCCTTTGCTTCCAGCGCCGCCGGGTCTTGCGAGAGCAGCACCCAGTCGGTTTTCGTGTGGTCGTCGTCGTCGTCCTTACCTTCGTCGGATACGAGCGTGACCGCCAGGCCGTGCTCCTTCGCCAGGCGCCCGACCACGGGCGACAGATTAAGGAACCGGTTGGAAACGTGGAACGCAATCACCCCGCCCGCCCTCATGTGCCGCAAGTAAAGGCCGAGCGCCTCCTTGGTGATGAGGTGGACCGGGATGGCATCGCTCGAGAATGCGTCGATTGCCAGGATATCGAAGCCCTGCGGCGCTTCGCGCTCCAGGTTCAGGCGCGCGTCCCCCAGCACCACGTCGACGCTGGCCTTGCTGTCGGACAGGTAGAAGAACAGCCTGTGCGCTATGTCCACTACCTGGGGGTTGATGTCGTAGAAGCGGAACTGGTCGCCCCTGCGTCCGTACGCAGCGAGCGTGCCTGTGCCGAGGCCGATGACGCCGATCTTCACCGGCCCGCGCGCCTCAGCCGCCGCGATCGCCAAACCGATGCCCGAGGTCGGCAGGTAGTAGGTGGTCGGCTGGGTCCGGCGCTCGCCTTCCATGTACTGCTCGCCGTGCATGATGACGCCGTGCACCAGCCGGCGCAGGTAGTAGGACACGCCGGGCTCGCCGTATTGCTTGACGCGAATGACCCCGTAGAAACTGCGCTCCGATACCAGCACGTCCTTCAGGAAGCGCGAGCCGTCGTAGGCCGCGCAGGCCGCGACCGCCAGCAGCACGGCGAGGCTCGCCCAGCGCGCATAGCGGTTCACCGCCGAGAAGCGCACGGCCGCCAGCAGCGAAAGCACGAGCAGCGCGAGGCCGAGCTCGTAGTAGGCGTTGAAGACGAGCGGCGCGACCACGGCGACCAGCAGGCCGCCGACGGCGCCGCCGGCGGAAATGGTCAGGTAGAAGGCGGTCAGGTAGCGCGGCGCCGGCCGCGCGCGGTAGAGCTCGCCGTGGCAGAACATGCAGCCGACGAACAGGCCCGAGAGGAATATGCCGAGCTGCCACCACAGGTCGAACTGAAAGCGCGCATCCACCAGCAGCCAGGCCATGCCCGCGAGCCACAGCAGCACCGCGGCCCAGAAGAACTCCACGCGGTACAAATTCCGTCCCAGCAGATGCCCGCCCTCGAAGGCGAGGATGAAGGTGAGCAGATAGAGCGTGAGCGGCACGAGCCAGAGCAGCGGGATCGAGGCGACGTTCTGCGTCACGTGGTTGGTCACCGCGAGCAGCAGCACCGAGCCTGTTGCAGATAGCGCAAGCCAGAGCAGGTAATCCGCCCGGCCGGGTGGAGTGGAATTTTCCGGCTCGAAATGTTTTTCGCCCCCAGATGCCGAAGACGCCGACCAGGCCAGGCCCGCGCACACCACGGCAAAGATGCCGAACAGCACGGACCACCAGACCACTTGCTGGCGGTTGCCGAAGAACGGCTCCACCACCAGCGGATAGCCGATCAGCGCCAGCAGCGAGGCCAGATTCGACACCGCGAATAGCCGGTAGGGATCGACACCGGGCCGTGCGCGCGCGAACCAGGCCTGCAGCAGCGGGCTGGTGGACGCCAGCAGCAGGTAAGGCAGGCCGACCGTCACGGTGAGCACGAGCAGGATGTAGGAGATCGGCTCCTCGGTGCCGAGCGGCTTCCAGCTGTCCGAAGGCGCGATCGGCAGCGTAGCCAGCGCGAGGCCGAGCAGTACCGTGTGGACGATCGCCTGCCTGCGCGGATTGAGCATCGCGTTGGCCACGTGCGCGTAGGCGTAGCCCGCCAGCAGCAGCGACTGGAAGAACAGCATGCAGGTGGTCCATACCGCGGCAGTGCCGCCGAACCAGGGCAGGATCAGCCGCGCGATCAGCGGCTGCACCAGGAACAGCAGGAAGGACGAAAGGAAGATGGTGGCGGCGTAAGCCATGGGATCAGTCGATTTCCTTGCGGTAGGGTTTCTTCAGCATCCAGGCGGTGATCGCATCCACCGTCTCCGGCTCCTTGCCGAAGTAACCGTGGGCCGCGAACGGGTCGCAGGGCCCGCTCTGCGGCGGCTTGCCGCCCTTGACCGAGATCAGCGGGAACTTTTCGCCGAGCTGTGCGGCCTCGTAGTACGGAGTCGCCGGACAGCCGTCCTCGCGGTGGTGGACGAAGAGCAGCGGCGCCTGAATCGTCGTGAAATCAAATGCAGCGAGGACCGGCGCCTGGCTCTTGCCCTGGCGAAACAGTGACGAAGTCAGCACTACGCCGCTGACCTCCGTGCCGAGGGCGCGGCCCAGCCACGCCGCCGAAATCGTGCCGCGGCTGGTGCCGACGATGAATACAGGCAGGCCCGGGAAGCGCCGCTTGACCTCCTTGAGGACCGCATGGATGTCGCCTGCATGGCGATCGCCGGCGCGAAAGCCGTCCGACATCCCGTCGCCTGCCTGCTGGTCGCTGGGGTTGTCCACGAGTATCGGCAGTACGCCATTACGGATGAATTCGCGCCGCGATCGCGGCAGGAAGTTGCCGTCCTGGAATTTCGGCCGGCCTTGCTCCACGCGCAGCCGGATGCTGCCGCCGCCGCCGGCGAACATCAGCGCCGCCGCCTGCGCCTTGATGTCGCCCATGTTGGCGATGAAGAACGACTGGGTCACCCCCGGCCGGGTATTCAGGGTCACGATTTCTTGGGCGTGCGCTGTCGAGACGAAAACCAGCAACAGCAGAAACCGCAGCATCTAGATACGCTTGGCGAGCTTGGCGGCGAGGCCGGTGTAGGTCGCGGGCGTCAGCACGAGCA
The DNA here is from genome assembly GCA_035499575.1 of Burkholderiales bacterium. GTDB lineage: Bacteria > Pseudomonadota > Gammaproteobacteria > Burkholderiales > SG8-39 > RBG-16-66-20. The sequence continues at coordinate 13,925 of DATJYN010000085.1, forward strand.
GGCGCTGCTTCTCGGCCGCGGGAATCGGCAGCGCGCGCACGAAAGCGGCGAGCTGCTTGCGGTCGAGCCGCTTGCCGCGCGCAAGCGACTTGAGCTTCTCGTAGGCGCCGGGCACGCCGTGGCGGCGCATCACCTGCTGCACCGCCTCGGTCAGTACTTCCCAGTTGGCTTCCAGGTCCTCGGCGAGGCGACGCGGATCGGCCTCGAGCTTGGCCAGGCCGCGCAGGCAGGAGGCGTAGCCGAGCAGTGTGTAGCCGAGCGCGACGCCCGCGTTGCGCAGCGCCGTCGAATCCGACAGGTCGCGTTGCCAGCGCGACACCGGCAGCTTGGCGGAGAGATGGTGCAGCAGTGCGTTGGCGATGCCGACGTTGCCCTCCGAGTTCTCGAAATCGATCGGGTTCACCTTGTGCGGCATGGTCGAGGAGCCGACTTCGCCCTTTTTCGTCTGCTGGCGGAAGTAGCCGAGCGAGATGTAGCCCCAGAGGTCGCGGTCCAGGTCGAGCAGGATGGTGTTGGCGCCGGCATAGGCGTCGAAAAGTTCCGCGATGCAGTCGTGCGGCTCGATCTGCGTGGTGTGCGTGTTGAACTGCAGGCCGAGGCCTTCCACGAAGCGCGCGCAGAAGCCCTCCCAGTCGAATTTCGGGTAGGCGATGGTGTGCGCATGGTAGTTGCCGGTCGCGCCGTTCATCTTGCCCAGCAGCGGCACCGCCTCGATGCGCGCACGCGCGCGGCGCAGGCGCTGCACCACGTTGGCGAGCTCCTTGCCGAGCGTGGTCGGCGAGGCCGGCTGGCCGTGCGTGCGCGACAGCATCGGCAGTGCGGCATGGCGGCGCGCATGCTCGCGCAGTGCGCCGATCAACTCGTCCAGCCGCGGCAGCAGCGCCTTGCGGCGCGATTCCTCGAGCATCAGCGCGTAGGACAGGTTGTTGATGTCCTCCGAGGTGGCGGCGAAATGGATGAATTCCAGCGCACCCTGCACTTCGCGGTTTTTGCCGAGCTTCGCCTTCAGCCAGTATTCGATCGCCTTGACGTCGTGGTTGGTCTCGGCCTCTATGGCTTTGATCTTCTCCGAATCTTTCTCCGAGAATCCCGCGACCAGCGCCTTCAAACCGGCCTGCGTCGCCTTCGAAAACGGCTTCAGTTCCGCGATCGCCGGCTCGGCGGCGAGCGCCATCAGCCAGGCAAGTTCGATCCGCACCCGGTAGCGGATCAGCGCGTGCTCGCTGAAATACGGCCGGAGGGGATCGGCGGACCTTGCATACCGGCCGTCGAGCGGCGACAGCGCGGTGAGCGGGGATGCCATGGCACTATTATATAATCCGCGCCCGCTATGAAACTACTCGGCTCCGTCCCCAGCCCCTACACCCGCAAGGTGCGCATCGTCCTCGCGGAAAAGAAAATCGACTGCGACTTCGATTCCGTCGACGTCAGTCCGCCGGAAAATCCGGTCAACGCCCACAACCCGCTCGGCAAGGTGCCCACGCTGGTGCTCGACGACGGCACCGCGCTCTTCGATTCGCGCGTGATCGTCGAGTTCCTCGACAGCGTCTCGCCGATCGCGCGCCTGATCCCGGACGACAACCGCGAGCGCGTGGCGGTGCGGCGCTGGGAGGCGCTGGCCGACGGCACCCTCGACGCAGGCCTGCTGATCCGCTACGAGTCGCTGCGCCCGAAGAAGGAACAGGGTGCCGCCTGGACCAACAAGCAGGCCGGCAAGCTGAGGCGGGGCCTGGCGGCCATCGCCGCCGAACTCGGCGACAAATCTTTCTGCCACGGCGACCGCTACACGCTGGCCGACATCGCGGTTGGCTGCTGCCTGGGCTGGGTGGAATTCCGCAAACCGGCCGGCATCGAATGGCGCGGCGAATATGCCAACCTCGAGCGCCTCTACGACCGGCTGATGGAACGACCCGCTTTCGCGGACACGGCCCCGCCCAAGGCCTAGTTGATTACGGCGCCCCCGAGGCACTGCGGGCCGTCGTAGAGCACCACCGACTGGCCGGGCGTCACCGCCCACTGCGGCTCGGCGAAATCCACGGCGATCGCATCGTCTTCCGAACGCGTCACCACGCAGGCGGAATCTGCCTGCCGGTAGCGGGTCTTGGCCGAGTGTGTCGAACCCGGTGCGGGCGCATCGCCCGCGACCCAGCTCCCATCCTGCGCGCTGAGCGAGCGCTTCATGAGCAGCGGGTGGTCGTGCCCCTGGACCACGACGAGCGAATTCGATCCAGGGTCTTTTTGCGCGACATACCATGCGTCACCCGCGCCCCCGATACCGATGCCCTTCCTCTGTCCAATCGTGTAAAAAGCCAGCCCGATATGCGTTCCCACTCGCATTCCCTGCGGCGTCACGATGGCGCCGGGTTCGCGCGGCAGATACTTGTTGAGGAACTCGCGGAACGGCCGCTCGCCGATGAAGCAGATGCCGGTGGAATCCTTCTTCGCGTGGTTCGGCAAGCGGGCCTCGGCCGCGATGCGGCGAACTTCGCTCTTGTTCTTTTCTCCCAGCGGGAAAGCCACCTTCGAGAGTTGAGCCTGCGTCAACCGGTGCAGGAAATAGCTTTGGTCCTTCGATGCATCCGTGCCGCGATGCAGTTCGAACAGGCCGCGTTTCTCGATCACCCTGGCGTAATGGCCCGTGGCGATGCGCGTGGCGCCCAGGTCCATGGCATGGTCTAGAAAGGCCTTGAACTTGATCTCCGCGTTGCACAGCACGTCCGGGTTCGGCGTGCGGCCGGCCTGGTATTCGCGCAGGAAGTCGGCGAACACCCGGTCCTTGTACTCGGCGGCGAAGTTGACGGCTTCCAGCTCGACGCCGATCACGTCCGCCGCCGCCGCCGCGTCGATCAGGTCCTGCCGCGTCGAGCAGTATTCGTCGGTGTCGTCGTCCTCCCAGTTCTTCATGAACAGGCCGACCACGTCGTAGCCCTCGCGTTTGAGCAGCAGCGCGGCCACCGAGGAATCCACGCCGCCCGACATCCCGACCACGATCCGTTCAGCCATAGGTCTTCGACAAGACTTCGATCGGGAAATTTCGCCCGGCGAGATAGTCGTCCATGCATTGCTGCACGAGCGGCGAGCGGTGCATGGCCGCCTTCGCCTCGAGTTCGGCCGGCGTCAGCCAGTGCAGGGCGAGGATCTCCTTGTCGAGGGCGCGGCCTTCCGTGCCGAGGATCCGCCCCGAGAAGCAGAAGCGCAGGAAGGTCACGTCCGCCACCTTGTAGTACCAGCGGTAGATGCCGACTAGGCCCTTCGGCTCGAAGCGGTGCGCGGTTTCTTCCATCACTTCACGCGCGCAGGCGGCAATCAGGGTTTCGCCCGGATCGAGGTGGCCGGCAGGCTGGTTGAGCACGCGCCGGCCTTCTTGCAACTCCTCGACGAACAGGAACCTGCCGTCGCGCTCGATCACTGCGGCAACGGTGGCGCTCGGCCGCCAGATGCTCAAGTCAGGCCACTTTGCGGGTGTTGATGCGGATGAATTCCGCCATGCGCGCGATGCCCTGATCGATCGCCTGCTTCGACGCTGCATAGGAGAAACGCACATGCTGGCCTTCGCCCGGCGCGCGCGCGCCGAAATGGATGTCGGCCAGTACCGCCACGCCCGCCTCGTGCAGCAGGCGCTTGCGGAATTCCTCCGAATCCGCGGCGCCGATCATGCGGCAGGCCTCGGTGACGTTCGGCCAGGCGTAGAACGCGCCGCCGGGCGTGCGGCACTTGACGCCGGGAACCGCATTCAACAAGCCGACGATCAGATCCCGGCGCTCCAGAAAACTCTTCTTCATCATTTCGGCCGCGTCCTGCGGGCCGTTGATGGCCTCGACCGCCGCCCACTGGGAAATCTGGGACGCGCAGGAATCCGTGTTGGTGATCCAGCGCGTCAGCACCGGTGCGAGCACCGGATTGGAAGAGAAGCCGATGCGCCAGCCCGTCATGGCCCAGGTCTTCGAGGCCCCGTCGGCGATGATGGTGCGCTCGTACATGCCGGGCAGTTGCGCGATGGAGAAGAAATCGCCCGTGTAGCACAGCCGCGAATAAATTTCATCGGCATACACCCAGACTTGCGGATGCTTCTGCAGAACTGCTGCGATGGCCTGCAAATCCTTCCTCGACAGCAAACCGCCAGTGGGATTGTGCGGGTAATTCAGGATCAACAACTTCGTCCTTGGCGTGATCAGCCTCTCAAGTTCCGCCGGATCGAAGGCGAAGTCGCGCTCCTCCTTCAACTGCACCGGCACCGGCTTCGCCCCGCAGGCGACGATCTGCGATTCGTAGATCGGGAAGCCCGGATTCGGGTAGATCACCTCGTCTCCCGCGCCGTGGTCGGTGGTCGAGAGGATCGCGTAGGCGATGAACGGCTTGGCGCCGGCGCCGACCACAACGTCCTGCGCCCGGATCGGCAGCCCGCCGCGCATGCCCGCCATGTACTTCGCCGCCGCGTCGCGCAGCGGGTCGATGCCGGCCGACGGCGTGTAGCCGTGCTTGCCCTCGCGGATGGCGCGGATGCCCGCTTCCTGCACGTGGAGCGGCGCTGGGAAATCAGGCTGGCCGATGCAGAAGCTGACGATGTCCTTGCCCTGGGCCGCCAGCGCCGTGACTTCGGCGAGCACCACGAAGGCGTTCTCGGTACCCAGGGACTGGGCGCGTTTGCTGAGTTCGGGCATGGCGTTTCCGCAGGGAAAACGCTTATTTTAGCTGCGGCTTAGCGGGCGGCCACGGGGCGATAGCGCCCGGCTTCCAGCTGGAACCGGAGGATCGTGCCGCCCAGGGCGTCCTCGCGCACCGGGTGGTGCCGGTCGCCCGGCAGGGAAATGTAGGCGCGCCCGGTCTCCTTGTCGTTCCACACCAGCGGCTGCATCACGGGGGGCGGCCGCTTCGCCGCCGCGGCCAGCGCACCGTCGACGGTCCGGTGGGCAAGCAGCGCATCCAGGCATTTCGCGGTGGCCGGTGCGAGCAGCATGCCGTCGTCAAGCCAGCTCTCTATCGCCCGGGCTGGCGCGATCCACACGCCCTCGGTCGCCTCCCGGCCGTCCACGCGCGGCTCCTGGCCCTCTGGAGCGCGCGCGAGGAAGAAGCGCGCGTCGAAGCGCCGCGGCGAGATATCCGGCGTCACCCAGCGCACCCAGGGCACCAGCGCCGCCGGGTCCAGCTGCAGGGCCGCCTCCTCGAAGGTCTCGCGGACCGCGCAGGCCTCCATCGATGCATCGGCTGGATCAAGGCGGCCGCCGGGGAACACATGCGCGCCCGCCATGAAGTCCACCGTCCGGCTGCGCTTCACCAGGTAGACCTCGACGCCATCCTCGCGGTCACGCAGGATGACCACGGTCGCGGCGTCGCGGGGCTGCGCGGGCGGGTCGATGCGGGGTGCCGACGGTTCGTTCATGGCTCGTTCACAGTCCGTTCATGTTGCCCACGGTATGATTATCAATGCTCGTCAACTGCGTCGTCTACCAAGAAGGAAAGAAACTCGCCGACATCCAGCAGAGCGAGATCCACGACTATCTCGCCAAGCCCGGCTGCTTCGTCTGGGTGGCGCTGCGCGACACCACGGATGCCGAGCTCGAGGAGATGAGGCACGAGTTCGACCTGCACGAGCTGTCAGTCGAGGACGCGCGTAGCGGCCACCAGCGGCCCAAAATCGAGGAATACGGCAGCGAGGTCTTCGCCGTGCTGCACATGGTGGAGCTCAAGGGCGAAGAACTGCACGTCGGCGAAGTGGACATCTTCACCGGCCCGAACTACGTGCTGTCGGTGCGCAACCGGACCGAACAGAGCTTCCTCGGCGTGCGCGCGCGCTGCGAGCGCGAGCCCGAATTGCTGCGCCACGGCTCGGGCTACGTGCTCTACGCGCTGATGGACTCGGTAGTGGACCGCTACTTCCCGGTACTGGACGCGATCGAGACCGAGTTGGAAGCCATCGAGGATCGTATCTTCGCCAACACCTCGCCGCGCGCCAATATTGAGGCGCTCTACTACGTGAAGCAGAAGATCGCGACGCTCAAGCACGCCACCGGCTCCCTGATGGATTCGGTGGGCAAGCTCTATGGCGGGCGCGTGCCGATGGTCTGCCACGGCCTGGGGGAGTACTTTCGCGACGTCTACGACCACCTGGTGCGCCTGAACCAGTCGCTCGATAGCCTGCGCGACACCGTCAGCACCGCGCTGCAGGTCAATCTTGCCCTGATCACGATCAGCGAGACCGAGGTCACCAAGCGGCTCGCGGCCTGGGCCGCGCTGCTCGCCGTGCCGACCTTCATCGCCAGCCTGTATGGCATGAACTTCGCCAACATACCGGAGCTGAAATGGGAGTACGGCTATTTCATGGCGCTCGCCCTGATGGCCGGGTTCGACCTGTACCTCTGGTACCGCTTCCGCAAGTCGGGCTGGCTATAGCCGGAGTTCTGCGCGCACGGCGTCCCAGGCGACGCTGACCAGGGAATCCCGCTGCTTTTCGATTAGATTCAGCTCGGTCAAGCGCGATACGTCGGTATGCACGTTCTTGTAGTCGCGCCCGACCAGCTTCGCCAGCGCAAAAATCGACAGCGGCCCCGCCTTCTTCAGCTTCGCCAGCAGTTCCCAGCGCGCGGGCGTCAGCGTTTTGGCGAGCAACGGCAGGTCGGCGAAGGACAGCACCGCGAGCGGCGCCGGCGCGGCGCGGCCGGAGGCGAGGTGCCAGGCCGCCTCGAAGCGGTCGAGCGCGTCGTCCCGCCCGCTAACCCTGACGTAGAGCTTCTTCGACATCGCGCTCGAAGTCGTAGCGCAGCTTTTCCACCGACTTGAACTCGTACGCACCTGCGCTGCTGTATTCGACGAGGACGTTTTTCCCCTTCCTGAAGGAAAGAGAATACGTCAGGTCGTTGTGGATCCTGGCCTCCAGCACGCCGTCAGCACCGACCAGGATCTCCTCGAACATATATGGCTTTATACACCATAACTTAACAGGCGTAAAATGGCATCCATGGCCTCCCGCGACACCTTTTTCAACCTCTACACCCACGGCTTCGCGCGAGTGGCGCTCGCCACGCCCGTGGTGCGCATCGGCGACCCGATGGCGAACGCCGCCGCGACGCTCGCGCTGATGCGCGAGGCGGCGAGGCAGAAGGCGGTCGTCGCGGTGTTCCCGGAACTCGGCCTCTCGGCCTACAGCTGCGAAGACCTGTTCCACCAGCAGGCGCTGCTGCGGGCCTCGGAGGAGGCGCTCGCCTGGCTGCTGGCCCGTTCGCGGAATCTGCCGATCGCCGCCTTCGTCGGACTGCCCGTCGCGGCGGACGGCCTGCTCTACAACTGCGCCGCGCTACTGTGCCGGGGCAAGCTCCTCGGCGCGGTGCCCAAGACCTACCTGCCGAATTACCGGGAGTTCTACGAACTGCGCCAGTTCACGCCCGCCGTCGGCGACACCCGGGAGATCGAACTTGCCGGCCAGAAGGCTCTCTTCGGCAAGCTGATCTTCAAGCTGAGGGAAAGCCCCCGGCTGCGCCTGTTCGCCGAGATTTGCGAGGATCTCTGGGTGCCGGTGCCGCCCTCGTCGATCGCCGCGCTCGCAGGTGCCACGGTGGTCGCGAACCTCTCGGCCTCGAACGTGCTGGTCGGCAAGCAGGAATACCGGCGCGAACTGGCCGCCAACCAGTCGGCGCGCTGCATCGCCGCCTATCTCTACAGCGCCGCCGGCGCGGGCGAATCGACCACCGATCTCGCCTGGGACGGGCACGCCATGGCCTACGAGAACGGCTCGCTGCTCGCCGAGTCGCAGCGCTACGCCGGCAAGTCGCAGCTGACCTTCGCCGATATCGACCTGGAGCGCCTGGAGGCAGATCGCATGCGCCAGAATTCCTTCGGCGAATCTGTCCGGCGGCATGCAGCTGAGTTCTCCTGTTTTCGCGTTGTGGATTTTTCGCTTCCACTTCCTGGAGGAAAAATCCCACTTCAGAGAAAATTCCAAAGATTCCCTTACGTCCCTTCCGACCCGGCGACGCGCGACACGCGCTGCGAGGAGGTCTACCGCATCCAGGTCGCGGGCCTTGCCACGCGCCTGCGCGCCACCGGCACGAAGAAGCTCGTCATCGGCGTCTCGGGCGGCCTCGATTCGACGCAGGCCTTGCTTGTCTGCGCGCGGGTGATGGACGAGCTTGGCCTGCCGCGGAAGAACATCCTCGCCTACACGATGCCCGGCTTCGCCACCTCGACGCGCACTCGCTCGAGCGCCTGGCAGCTGATGCGCGCGGTAGGCGCGAGCGCGGAGGAAATCGACATCCGGCCTTCCTGCATGCAGATGTTCCGCGACCTCGGCCATCCCTATGCCGAGGGCCGCAAGGTCTACGACATCGCTTTCGAGAATGTGCAGGCCGGCGAGCGCACCAGCCACCTGTTCCGCCTCGCCAACCTGCACGGCGGCCTGGTGGTCGGCACCGGCGACCTCTCCGAACTGGCGCTCGGCTGGGCGACCTATGGCGTTGGGGACCATATGTCGCACTACAACGTGAACGTCAGCGTGCCGAAAACGCTGGTCCGGCACCTGATCGGCTGGGTGGCGAAGTCGGGACAGTTCGACGCCCCGGTGACCAAGGCGCTCGAGCGCGTGCTCGCCACCGAGATTTCGCCGGAACTGATCCCCGGCAGCCAGAAGACCGAGGACACGGTGGGGCCCTACGAACTGCAGGACTTCCACCTCTACTACACGCTGCGCTTCGGCTACGCGCCTTCGAAGATCGCGTTCCTCGCCTCGAGCGCCTGGCGGGACAAATACGGCCTGAAGGACATCCGCAAGTGGCTGGAGGTATTCCTGCACCGCTTCTTCCAGACCAGCCAGTTCAAGCGCAGCGCCCTGCCCAACGGCCCGAAGGTCGGCTCGGGCGGTTCGCTCTCGCCGCGCGGCGACTGGCGCGCGCCCTCCGACGGCAACGCGTCAGCCTGGCTGCACGACCTGAAGAAAGTACCTACTGGGGCTTGATGCCCGCGTTCTTGATGATCACCGCGTAAGTTTCGAGTTCCTCGCGCACGAATTTCGCGAACTCGGCGGGCGACATTTCCATGACGTCGTTGCCGAGGTTCTGCAGCTTCTCCTTCACGCCCGGGTCGGCGAGCGCCCTGCGCACGTCGGTCGAGATCTTCTGCACGATTTCCGGCGGCGTGCCGGCCGGCGCCCACAGGCCGAACCAGAGGGGCGAATCGGCGCCGCTGATGCCAGCCTCGCCGGTGGTCGGGACATCGGGCAGGGCGGCGTTGCGCTTCGAGGTACTGACCGCGAGCGCGCGCAGCTTGCCGCCCTTGATCTGCGACAGCGCCGCGGAAATCGGCGCCCAGTAGCAGTCCACGCCGCCGCTCAGGATGTTGGTGACCACCTCGGGCGTGCCCTTGAAGGGTATGTGCGTGACCTTGATCTTAGCCGCCGCGACGAAGCGCTCGAGGTTCAGGTGGGTGCCGCTGCCGACGCCCGCGGAGCCGAAGTTGATCGCGCCCGGCTTGGCGCGCGCTTCGTTGACGATGTCCATCAGCGTCTTGAAGCGGGATTCAGCCGACACCACCAGCACGTTCGGCTGCATCGCGAGCGGCGAGATATCGATGAAATCCTTGAGCGTGTCGTAGGGCAGCGAGGCATAGATCGCCGGCGTCACGGTGTGTCCCGTGGAATCGATGAGCAGCGTGTAGCCGTCTGGCGCCGAGCGCGCCACCGCCGCGGTGCCGATCGAGCCGCCGGCGCCGGCGCGGTTATCCGCGATTACCGGCTGGCCCCAGTATTCGGACAATTTCGCCATCACCACCCTGCCGACGATGTCGGTCGAGCTGCCGGGCGTGAACGAAATGATCGCGTGTACCGGCTTGTTCGGGTATTGCGCGAACGAAGCGGCACTGAACGCGGCGAGGACCGCCGCAAGCAACAGTCTAAGCAAGCCCATCTCCTACCTCCACGTTTTCAGGTTTTAGTTTTACTCCGGAAGCCTCGGCCTGCTGCAGCAGCAGGCTCGCAAAATCCTGCTCTGTCCAGCCCTGCCCGATCATCGACTGGATCAGGTCGCGCGTGGCGCTGGCGAGCGGCATCGGCACCTCGAATCGGCGGCCCGCGTCCAGGCCGAGGTCCATGTCCTTCCTCAGGAGCTGCGGCGTGAACGTCACCTTGAAATCCAGGTTGACGAAGGCCGGCGCCTTGTAGCGCGTGAAGGTCGAGCCCATCACGCTCTGGTTCATGAATTCGAGGAACGCATGCCGCGGCACACCCGCCTTCTGCGCGAGGACGGTAATTTCGGCCAAGGATTGCGTCACCACGCCGAGGAACACGTTATGGCAGATCTTCACAATGCGCGCGAGTTCACCCTCGCCGACCCAGCTGGAACCCTTGCCCATGGCATCGAGGTGGGGCCTCACCTCTTCGTAGGCTTTCTTCGGGCCGGAACAGACGAAAGAAAGCTTTCCCGCCTTGATCACCTTGGCGTTGCCCGAGACCGGCGCAGCCAGGTATTGGATGCCCTTCTTCTCCAGCATCTCCCGCAGTTCAGCCGAACCCTCGAGGGAGATCGAGGAACACTCGATCAACATCTTTGGCTTCGATTTACCGGCGAGCAGGTTGGCGACGACCTCTTTCACGTCCTTGTAGGTAGCCACCATGCAGAAGACGATGTCGCGTGCAGCAAGCTCTGCGATCTGGTCCGCGACCTTGGCGCCGTACTTTTCCAGCGGCTTGGCCTTTTCCCTGGTGCGGTTCCAGACCAGCACGTCGGCCCCGCCCTTGGCGAGGCGGCCGGCCATCTCGTAGCCCATGCGGCCGGCGCCGATCCAGCCGATCGAAGGACCGATTCCCCGATGGAGCTTCTTAGTAGGCATTGGCGACCGGCAGCTCCTGTGCGGGATAAAGCGAAATGATCTTGGCGCCCTCGGGCGTGAGCACGACTTCTTCCTCGATGCGCGCTGCCGACACGCCGTCCTTCGCGGGGCAGAAAGTCTCAACTGCGAACACCATGCCGGCTTTCAGTTCGTAGGGCTCGAGGAAGGAATTCAGCCGTGAAATCAGCGGCCGCTCATGCAGTCCGAGTCCCAACCCGTGACAGAAGTTCAATCCGAATGCCGCCATCTCCGTCTCGAAGCCGATCTCGGTGGACTTCGGGAACATCTTCGCGACCTTGTCCGTCGACACGCCGGGCCTGAGCATCGAAATGGCGTCGTCCATCCACTGGCGAGCACGCTTGTAGGCGTCCTTCTGCGGTCCGGTCGCCTTGCCCACCGCGAAGGTGCGGTAATAGCAGGTGCGGTAGCCGATGAACGAATGGATGATGTCGAAGTAGGCCTGGTCGCCGGGACGGATCAGGCGGTCGGTGAAATTATGCGGGTGCGGACTGCAGCGCTCCCCGGCGATGGCGTTGATCGCCTCGACGCAGTCCGAGCCCATGTCGTAGAGGCGCTTCGCGGCAAGCCCGACGATCTGGCTTTCCTTCACGCCCGGCTTTAGCGCCTCGGTAATGTCCATGTAGACGCCGTCCACCATCGCCGCCGCGGTGTTGAGCAGCGTGATCTCGTCGTGGCTCTTCACCTCGCGCGCCAACAGCATCATCTGCTGGCCGTCGCGGATCGTGATGCCCTCCTTCTCTAGTGCGAAGAGAAACCCAGGTTCACAGACATCGAGGCCCAGCGGCATGCCCGCCACGCCCTCCTGCACCAGGATGTCCTTGATCTCCTTCGCCGCCGCCTCGAACAGGCCGACTGACGGCCCGATCGCGCCGCGCATGCCCGGGTTGCCCGCGCGCACGTGATCTTCCTCGAGCCAGGGGCAGTAGAGCTTGTGGTGGCGCGCCGCCGAACCGAAATCCCAGACCCAGGGCTTGCCCGTACCGGTGAGCAGGCAGTAGCGGATCAGCTTGTCGCGCGCCCACTCGCCGATCACGGTTGACGAGATGTAGCGGATGTTGTGCTGGTCGAAGCACAGCATCGCGCCCAGGCCCGACTTGGCGAGCGACTGGCGCGTGCGCGCGAGGCGGTAGCGGTGCAGGCGCAGGAAATCGATGCGCTCCTCGAAATCCACCTGCGTGATGCCCGGCGCCTGCAGCGGCCGGTGCCACTTGTGCATCGGCTTCAGGTCGTCCGCATCGACCGGAAAGAAACTGGGTTTGCGCGTCTTCGCCATCGGGGCAGAAGAATAACACCCGAAAAAGGGGGGCGGATCAGGATTTCCGTATAGCCAAAAAAACCGCTAGCGGATCTCCCTCAGCCCCTCTCCCAGCATCGGTGCAGCGGCCGCGCCGGAGAGGCGTGGCAGTACAACCGGATTCGCCACGCCAAGCAGCGAATCCGACGACATGTTGCCGCCCAACGCTTGGCCGCCCGGATTCGGCAATCCCCAGCCCATGCTCCAGGTACCGTCGTTGCCCCCGAGATCCGTCTCGGTAAATCCTGGATTGCGGTCGTACCAATCGTGCATTGCGACATTCCACGCCCGCACCTCTTCGTCTGTCGGTGCCGGCGGTT
>DATJYN010000086.1:0-10043 GCA_035499575.1 Burkholderiales bacterium
GTTGACGCTGCCGGCGATTACCAGCTTCCTTGCAATGGCGTCAGGCGTGATGTCGCTGTCCGGCTGGCCCTGGTCGAGCTTGAACAGGTTGCCGCGCCCGCCTGCGCCGACCAGCTTGCGGATGAGCTGCTTGAAGTAGAAATGGTAGGGCCCCTCGGACGAGCGTCCGTAGCGCTCGGCCACCTTGTCGTCGTCGGCGACGAAGATGGACTTGGCCACGCGCCAGTCCGACGGCTTGGCGTCCGGCTTGCCTTCGGCAAGCTTCGCCCGGTGCGTGGCGACCCATTCGGGCAGAAGGAAATTGGCGGAAATCGGCATCCAGCCCCGCTTGGCGGCTTCGGTGACGCCCTTGGAATGCGGCGCCACCGCTGTGACGACGATGGGCGGGTGCGGCTTCTGGAACGGCTTCAGGATCGCGCCCTGGCCTATTTCCCTGATGGAAGTTTTTTTGGTGCTGACATCGAAGAAATTCCCGTGGAAATCGTAGGGCCCGTCGGACTTCCAGATGTCGAGCACCATGTTGATGGACTCGAGGAAGATGGCGTTGCGGTCCTTCTGGTAGTTGCCGAACACCTCGGCATCCGACATCAAGCCCCCGGGGCTGATGCCCATGATGAAGCGCCCCTTCAGCATGTGATCGAGCATCGCCACCTGCGCCGCGATCGCCGCCGGGTGGCTGTTCGGCATGTTGATGGTGCCGCTGCCCAGCACGATGTTCTTTGTGTCGTGCGCGACGCTGGCGAGGAACATCAGGCAGGAGGTGACGTTCTCCGCGAGGTCGGTGACGTGCTCGCCGACGAACGCCTCCGCGTAGCCGAGCCGGTCGGCCAGCAGGATCGCTTCGCGGTCCTCGGCCAGCGTTTCAGCGGGATGCCGCCCCGGCGGATGGAGCGGCATCATGAACGTCGAGAGCTTCACGAAGCCGCTTCAGAGCGTCGGATTGGCGACCTCGCCGCCGAGCGCCGCGAGGCCCGCGGCGGAGAACTGCGCGTCCGTGTTGAAGCTGAAGTGCCCGCCGAGCGCGTGCGCGTCGCGGAAGATGCGCTGGATCGGATAGCTGTCGTAGATGCCGTTGGCGCCGGCCATGGCATGCAGGATATCCACCGCCTCGGTCGCGATCTGCGCCGCGTAGGCGAGATCCCGTTTCAGGCGCAGCTTGGTCGGCGCGTCGGCGCAGACACCGGCATCCGCAATCTCCATGGCTTCGCGGCAGTTGGCGCGCAGCAACTGGCGTGCGGCGTCGATGCGCGCGCCGGCGGCGCCGATGCGCAGCTGCACTGTCTGGATGTCGCGCATCTTGAGCGCCTGGTAGCTGGTGCTGCGCTGCTTCACCGCCTCGATGCTCAGGTCAAGTGCTGCCTGGGCATTGCCGACCGCCACGCCGCCGATGCCGTGCGCAGCCATGGCGGAAAAAGGCACGCGGTAGATCGGGTTCGGGTTGCCGCGGGCGCCGGGAAACGGCACGCCGCCGCGCAGGTCGTAGGCGCAGAGCGCGCGGTGTTCGGGAATGAATACGTCCTTCGCCTCGACCGTCATGCTGCCGGTGGAACGCATGCCGAGCACCTGCCAATCGTCCACGACCTTGTACTCGGATTTGTGGAACAGGCACATGCGATGATCGATGACCTTGTCGCCGGCCCGCCCTTCGCCTTCCCGCACCAGGCAGGCGAGCATGTTCCAGTCGGCGACGTTGACGGCGCTGGAGAAATTCCAGCGTCCACTCACGACATAGCCGCCGGAAGTCTTCTTCCCGCTGCCCTGCGGGTAGGCGATGCCCGAGGCGATCAACGCCTCCGGGTTCTCGCCCCAGACTTCCTGCTGCGCCTGCTCGTCGTACAGTGCCAGCATCCAGTGGTGGATGAGCAGGTTGCCGACGTTCCAGCCGGTCGAGGCGCAGCCGCGCGCAATCGCTTCCGAGAAATCCACGTAAGCGACGAAATCCAGCTCCATGCCGCCCCAGCGTTTCGGTTGCAGGCAGCGCATTGCGCCGCTGCGGTGAAGGTCGGCGAGCGTCTCGGGCAGCATGATGCGCGCGGCCTCGGCGCGCGGCGCGCGCTCGCGCAATGCCGGAACGAGCGCGAGCGCGTCAGAAAGCGCCTTGCCGTAGGCGACGCCCGCGAAACTTGGGGCCGCCTTAACCGGCGCGTTCATCGCGCCGGCCCTTCGTGTGCCGGGGCATTCATGCGCCGGCGACGCGCTCCATCTTGGAGTAGTCCTCGCCGCCCCAGTCGGGTGCTTCCTTGATGCCGAAGAAGTTGAGCTCGATGGTGATGCCGTTCGGATCCTCGATGAACAGCTGGTAGAGCTCCGACTCCGGCAGGCTGCGCGGGCGGAAGGTCACGCCTTTCTTGTGGAAGCGGTCGACGAACTCCTTGGGTTCGGAAGCGAGGAAAGCGATGTGGTCCACGACGCCCGTCTTGTGGTTGATCGCATTCTTCGGCGTGCCGAGGTAGTACATCTCCTGATTCGGGATGCCGGCCGGGCCCATGTGCACCTGGATCTTGCCGTTGACGCCGAGCCAGTAGCCGGGGAACGGGAAATCGGGCCGCTTCATGACCTCGAAGCCGAGCACCTCGACGTAGAAAGCCCTGGTTTTTTCCAGGTCGTTGGCGCGGACGAAATAATGGTTCAATTCGGTAAGCGGCATGGCGCCTCCTTGTTCGGTACATTATGCCAACTTTGCGCACGCTTCCAGACCTGTTCCGCGAACGCATCGCCGCTACCCCGCGCGGCGAAGCGTATCGGCAGTACGACCGCGCCGCCGGCCGCTGGCAGAGCGTGGACTGGTCGGAGATCGGCCGGCGCGCCGGCCGCTGGATGCGCGCGCTGCGGGCCGAGGCGCGGCTCCCGGGTTCGCGCGTCGCGATCCTCGCGCGCGGCAGCATCGAGCATGTCTGCCTGGACCAGGCAGCGCTCGCGCTCGGCATGGTGCCGGTACCGCTGCACGCCATCGACAATCCCGAGAGCATCGCCTACATCCTCGCCGACAGCGGCGCGCAGTTGCTGATGGTCGAAACGGAGGCGCGCTGGAGCGCGCTGGCTGGGCTGCGTCAGCGCTTTCCGGACCTGAAGAAGGTGCTTTGCCTGGAAAAGCCGGAGGGAAGCGACGCGACCTGGGCCGAAAACTGGCTGAAGGCGGGCGACGGCGCTCCGGATGCCGCACCAGCCGCCATCCAGCCGGAGGCGCTCGCGGCAATCGTCTACACCTCCGGCACCACCGGCAAGCCCAAGGGCGTGATGCTCACGCACCGGAACGTGGTCTCCAACGTCGAAGCGCTGCTCGAAATCGTGGACGTGCGCGCCGACGACGTATTCCTCTCCTTCCTGCCGCTGTCGCACACTTTCGAGCGCACCGTCGGCTACTACACGCCGATTGCGGCCGGCTCCTGCGTCGCCTATGCGCGCTCAGTGCAGGAGTTGCCGCAGGACCTGCGCGAAGCGCGCCCGACGATCCTGGTTTCGGTGCCTCGCGTCTACGAGCGCATCCATGCAAAACTGCAGGAGAATCTGTTCGCGCGCCTTGCCTGGCCCATGCTCGACGCCCTGCTCGTCGGTCCGCGCGTGCGTGCGCAGTTCGGCGGCCGGTTGCGCTTCGCGATCACCGGAGGCGCGCCGATGGCGCTGGCAATCGCGGAGCGCTTCCGCGCGCTCGGCGTGGAGGTGCTGCAGGGCTACGGCATGACCGAGTCCTCGCCGGTGGTCTCGGCGAACCGGCCCGGCGCCAACGATCCGGACAGCGTCGGCCCGCCGATACCCGGCGTGGAGGTGAAGATCGGCGCCAACGAAGAACTTCTGGTGAAGGGGCCGAACGTGATGGCCGGCTACTTGAACCGGCCTGCGGACACCGCCAAGGCGGTAGAGGACGGCTGGCTGCACACCGGCGACCAGGCGTTCCTGCGCGACGGGCGCATCCACATCAAGGGCCGCATCAAGGACATCATCGTCACCTCCACCGGCGAGAAGATCGCGCCGGGCGACCTGGAGCTGGCGCTGCAATCGGATCCCCTTTTCACGCAGGCCCTGGTGATCGGAGAGAACAGGCCTTTTCTCGCCGCGCTGCTGGTGCTCGACCGGGCGCACTGGACGCGCGAGGCTGCGGCGCTTGGCGTCAATCCCGCGGACATGCAGAGCCTGGACGCGGCGCCGGTGAAGAAATTCGCCCTGGAGCGCATCCGCAAGGCGCTCGGCAGCTTCCCCTCCTACGCCACGCCGCGCGCCGCGTGGATGACGCTCGAGCCCTGGACCATCGACAACGGGCTGATGACGCCGACGCTGAAACTCAAGCGGCCGGCGATCGAGGA
The DNA here is from genome assembly GCA_035499575.1 of Burkholderiales bacterium. Classification (GTDB taxonomy): domain Bacteria; phylum Pseudomonadota; class Gammaproteobacteria; order Burkholderiales; family SG8-39; genus RBG-16-66-20. The sequence goes on from DATJYN010000086.1 coordinate 4,302, forward strand.
GCGTTTTGCCGAGCAGATCCGCCGCTTGTACGACAATCGCTCGCGCTGAGCGTGTAGTCGATCCGGTACAAGGCCTCGAAAACTCCCCTGGCCCCGTGACTTTCCAGTCGTGCGGCTTGCCCGAGACTCTCCAGGGCACCCTGACTGTATCCCGCGATGAATAGCGCCCAGTCGAAGCCGGCGTCAGCACCACGGATGCGCTGCTCGTTGGTCATCTTCGGCGTCAGCGCCATTTCAAGCAGGTGGGCACTGCCGATCCCGGGAATTGACGGCAGCGTCGGCAGCGCTTCCTGTAGCAGCCAATTGCGCAGCGACGATTCCGCCCCATCCGCCGGCTTGAAGCGCAGCAGCAGGCCTGCGTACCCGGTGCCCGGACCGAACGAGCCCGTCACCGTACAGAGGCCCCGGGTCATGCCGCGGTAGTGCGGCATCATCTTCTGCGTCCAGGGGCTCGGATGGTTCAAGCGCTCGAGATAGGCTTCGGAGGCGAGGGTCGATAGTTGCTCGACCTCATACATCACGAAATACCTGGGTCGCCCGCGCAGCGCCACCCAGCGGGTTCCGCGCAAAAAACCAGGAATGGAGAGCCGTTCCGGCAAATGCTCATGCGTGTGCCAGTCGTCGTGCTCGGGAACAGCTTCCGGGGCGACATCGAAGGACAGAAGCATCGCGGCTTGTCCGAGCAGGGGCATGCGTGTTTATTGCACCATCGCGCCGTTGGGCAGCGAGTAGAGTGCCTCCATCGTCCGGAAATCCCGCGCAGACGGCCCGCCCGGCGAGTTGTTGAGCGTCGGAAACATGATGTCGGACTCGCGATCGCTGTGCCAGATGACTCCCAGCGCATGGCCCATCTCGTGCGCCGCCACGTCCCTGACCCGCGCGAGCAACGCGTCGGGCGCCATGCTCCCCTTGGGCGGAACGACGACGCCGATGCCGTCGACCGAATAGGACAAGCGCTTGCCGTCGATCTCCCATCGTGGATTGGCGACGCCCGCCGCTCCGAATATGCCCTGGCTCCAAACGACGCCGACGTCCCAGCGGAAGGTTATTCCGGTCGAGACCAGCAACGGGAATGGCCGCCGGTCCCACTGCATGATGCCTTCGATCGCTGCGGCCTGGACCCGCTTCGCATCTTCTCCCTTGACGAAATCGGGGAGCTGGACCCGGATCCGCAGCTTGCCCTTGTCCAGCGGCCATCGCACCACCTGGAAGGGTATCGGATGGTTGCAGAGATAGCCGGCGCCCGGGCACTCTTCCTTGGCATTCAGCACGACGCCTACGCCCTGCTCGAGCGCCGGGTCGGGGCACGCGAGCGCTCCGGAAACGCCGCATGCTGGACGAAAGCCGAACCAGTAAACCGCAAGTCCGGCGACGACAAGGAATACGGCGGTCTTCATATCAGGCAGACCTCGCGGATTTCCCCGGGTTCGCTGCCGAAAATCTTCTTGCGGAGCGCGCGACTAGAGGACCCGCCCGCTCTCGTCGTCGATCAGGTGCATGTGCCGCAGGTCGGCGACGAGCTTCAACGGCACCCCGGTCTGGGCGCCGCAGCCCGGGTCCACCCGCGCGCAGATTTCCACCCCGTCGATAGCGAAAAAGACCAGCGTCTCCATGCCGAGAGGCTCGACGACCTCGGGCACCACCTGGAACGCGTGCTGGCCGGGCTCGAGGTGCGGCCGCTGCTCGAACAGGTGCTCGGGCCGCGCGCCGAAAAGCAGGCGCTTGCCGGCCAGATGCGGCCGGTAGCGTGCGCTGCGCTCCTCGGGCACCGGCAGCAGTAGGCCGCCGCCGAGGTTCAACCTGAGCGCGCCCGCCGCCTCCTCGAGCTTGCAGGGAATGAAATTCATGGCCGGCGAACCGATGAAGCCGGCGACGAACTTCGTCGCCGGCTTGTGGTACAGCTCGTTCGGCGCGCCGACCTGCTCGATGCGCCCGCCGTTCATGACGACCACGCGGTCGGCGAGCGTCATCGCCTCCACCTGGTCATGGGTCACGTAAACGGTGGTGGTGCGCACCTTCTGGTGCACCTTCTTGATCTCGGTGCGCATCTGCACGCGCAGCTTGGCGTCGAGGTTCGACAGCGGCTCGTCGAACAGGAACACTTTCGGATCGCGCACGATCGCGCGGCCCATTGCCACGCGCTGGCGCTGGCCGCCGGAGAGCTGCTTGGGCTTGCGATCGAGCAGCTCGGTCAGCCCGAGGATGCGCGCGGCATTCTCCACCCGCCGCGCGATGTCCTCTTTCGCGACCTTCTTCAGCCGCAGGCCGAAGGACATGTTCTCGTACACCGACATGTGCGGGTAGAGCGCGTAGTTCTGGAACACCATCGCAATGTCGCGGTCCTTGGGCGGCACGTCGTTCACCACGTTCGCGCCGATCATCACGTCGCCGGCGGTGATTTCCTCCAGCCCGGCGATCATGCGCAGCGTGGTGGTCTTGCCGCAGCCCGAGGGGCCGACCAGCACCACGAACTCCTTGTCCGGGATGTCCAGGTCGATGCCGCGCACGGCGGGCGTCTCATCGTAGTTCTTGACGAGGCTGCGGAGCGTTACCTGGGCCATGCGGGGTTCATCCCTTGGTGGCGCCGGCGGTCAGGCCGGCGATGTAGTAGTCCATCAGGAAGGCGTAGATCAACAGCGGCGGCAGCGCGCCGAGGAGGCACGCGGCCATGATCTGTCCCCAGGCGTAGACGTCGCCGCGGATGAGGATCGTGACGATGCCCGCCGGCAGCACGAGCTGGTCGGCCGAGGTGGTGAAGGCCATCGGGTAGAGGAAATCCGCCCAGGAGACGGTGAAGGCGAAGATGGTCGCGGCGATGATGCCGGGCAGCGCCACCGGGATGAAGATCTTGGTGAGCATCTGGAAGTAGCCCGCGCCGTCGATCAGCGCCGCCTCGTCGAGCTCCTTCGGGATGCTGGCGAAATAGCCGATCATGATCCAGGTGCAGAACGGCACCGTGAGCGTCGGATAGATGACCATCAGCACCCAGTAGTGATTCATCATCTCGATGCCGGTCAGGTCCTGCACGAAGGCGAAGATCTTGAACAGCGGGATGAACAGCAGCGTCTCCGGGATGAGGTAAGTGAGGAACACGCCCATGCCTAGCGCCGTCGAGCCCCAGAACTTCATGCGCGCCAGCGCGAAGGCGGCGGGCACGCTAATCAGCATGGTGATGATCACCACCACCACCGACACGATCGCCGAGTTCTTGAAGAACGTGAGGTACTGCGCCGAACCGAGCAGCGCGGCGTAGTTGTCCAGCGTCGGCTTGTAGACGAACCAGGGATTGGTGATCGCGCCGATCTCCGCGCTCGACTTGAGCGAGGTGATCAGCATGTAGACCGGCGGCAGGAGGAAGAAAATCACGAACAGGACCAGGAAGAAATAGGACCAGTACAGCGCCTTGCGCCGGTCCTTTCGTATGCTCCCAGTCGTTGTCTTTGGAAGAGAAACTTCTCCCTGAAAGACGGAGGCCATCAGGCTTCGTTGCCGCGCCGGTTGATGTCGCGCAGGATGAAGAACGCCGCGATCCCGAGGATCGGGAACATGAAGAGTGACACCGACGCGCCGAGCGGGATGTCGTTGCCCTCGATGCCGATCTTGAACGCCCAGGTGGCGAAGATATGCGTCTGGTCGATCGGCCCCCCCGAAGTGAGGATGCGCACGATGTCGAAGTTGGCAAAGGTCACGATGAGCGAGAACAGCACCGTGATCGAGATGATGTTGCGCATCATCGGCAGCGTGATGTACCAGATTTTCTGCGCCCAGTTGGCGCCGTCGATGGCTGCCGCTTCGTAGAGCTGCTCGGGAACCGACTTCAGCGCCGCGAGGTACATGATGAGGAAGAACGGCGCCCCGTACCATACGTTCACCAGGATCACAGAGAAGCGCGCCCAGTAGGGGTCGCCGAGCCAGGTGATGCTCGGCAGGCCCATGCGCACGAAGAGCCAGTTGAAGGCGCTGTAGGACGGGTCGAACAGCCAGAACCAGGCGAGCGTGCTCATCGCCGGCGGGATCACCCAGGGAATCAGCAGCATGCCGCGCCACTTGCGCTGGCCCTTGGCCGGCACGTTGTGCACGAAGTGCGCGACGCAGAAGCCGATCAGCGCCTTGAACAGCACCGCGGTGACCGCGAAGATCACCGACTGCTCCACCACCATCCAGAAGAGGTCGCGGTTGAACAGGAACTCGAAGTTGCCCAGGCCGACGAAGTGCTCCATCGACTTGTTCAGCGTCGCAAGGTGGACCGAGTACAGCGCCGGGTAGATGACCAGACCGCCGATCAGCAGGATCAGCGGCAAGGCCATCAGGAAGGCAATGGTCGACTTGCGCCGCGCGAAGCGGCGCAGGCCGCCGCCGCGGGCGGCGGCGGCCTTGGTGCCCGGAAGGACGGCAGCCATCTTACGTGCGCATGTAGCCTTCGAGCTCCTTCGCGCCCCAGTCGATCGCCTGCGCAATCGACTTCCCGCCCTGCGTGCACTGGGCGATCAGCTTCGTCTGGATGCCCTGCACGTACATCTGGTTGGCGATGCTGGCCGGGGCCGGCGCGCACGCGATCGACAGCGTCTGGTCGCTCTTGGGCGGGTAATGGAACACGGTGCCCTTGGGCGGCGCGACCTCCTCCCAGATCTTGAAGTTGCGCTGGCTGGCGAACGACGGGATGTCGTAGCCGATCGAGCCGTTCACGATCTTCTCGACGTTGGACCGCTCCCAGATCGTCGTCAGCAGGCTCTTCGCAGCCGACTTGTTCTTCGAGAAGCCCCACACGCCCCAGATGAAGGGCAGATAGGGCGCGAAGCGGCCCTTCGGCCCTTTGGGCATCGCAATGGTATAGAGCTGCTCGGCGACCTTCGGGTTGTCGCGCTTGGCGACCGCGTAGGCCGAGGGCGGGTTCATGATCATCGAGCCCTGGCCGGAGATCAGGTATTTGTTGTTCGACGCATCATCCCAGGCGAAGACGTCGGCCGGCATCGCCTTGACCAGTCGCTGCGCGTACTCGAGTACCTGCTTCACGCCGTCGGAATGCTTGATCACGATCTCGCCCTTGGCGTTCACCAGCTCCGCGCCGAAGGCATGGAACATCGCACCGATCGCGTCCACCGAGTCGGTCGTCTGGCCGAGGCCGATGCCGATCGGGTGCCCTTCCTTGTGCAGCTTCTCCGCGGCGACGACCAGCGTATCCCAGGTCCAGTTGTCCGCGGCCTTGGTCGTCTCCTTGAGCACCGGGTACATCTCGAGGATGTCGATGCCCGCGACGGTCTTGAACAAGTCGAGGCGCACGCACGGCGGCTTCACCTGCGTGCCCGTGACCGCCGGCACGCCGACGTAGTGGCTCTTTCCCTTCACCAGGAACTGCGCTGCCGGGTCGAGCGCTCCGTTCGCCTTGATCAGGCCGGCCATCATGTCGTCCAGCGGCTCGAGCAGGTTCTGCTTGTCGAGCGGATCCCAGGCCTGGAAGGTCATCAGGTCGTGGCCCGACTTGGCCTGCGCCTCCGCCTGGGCGGTGAGCACGATCTTGTTGCCCTGGCTGGTGATGTAGTCGATCTTGAGATCGACATGCTCCTTCTTCGCCCAGTCCTGGCAGACCTTGGTGAGCACGTCGTTCGCCCCGGGAACCCAGTGGTCCCAGAAGCCGACCGACAGCGAGCCGGCGGCATACGAAGTGCGGATGTAAGGGGCTGCGACCGCAGCGGCAGACGCGGCTGCCGTGGTCTTCAGGAAGCGCCTGCGATTGAACGGAGC
>DATJYN010000087.1:0-4368 GCA_035499575.1 Burkholderiales bacterium
CAGGTTCTCGACCGAGGAATCGCGCCGCACGCCGTCATCCAGCGTATAGGCGTTGCCCTTCGCGTCGTAGAGTGCTTCCACTTCGCCGCCGCCGGCCGCCAAATGGCCGGCATCCTGTGCCGCAACGACTCTTTTGTGGGACCTGACCGAAAAGGAATCCATTTCTGCGCGCGTGATGCCGAAACGGTGCGCGAGGTTCTCCGCCGTCTGGCCCATCAGCAGGCCGACCATCGGGTCGGTGAGGCCCTTCATGATGCCGATGACGGGATTGAGCAGGGCGCCGAAGGGAAGCTTCGCGAACATGCCGGCTTTCTGCCCGCCGGAGCGCGCGCCCGCCATGTCGGCAAACCAGTTCACCATCCGGTCGTTGTAGAGCAGCGGCGCGCGCGAGAGCGCGTCCACGCCGCCGGCGAGCACGAGGTTCGAGCGCCCGGCAAGGATGTTGTTGATGCCCGAATCGAGCGCCTGCATGCCCGAGGCGCAATTGCGCATCACGGTCCAGCCCGGCACCTTCTGCCCGCAGCCCATGCGCAGCGCGGCCACGCGGCCGATATTCACCTCGTCCACCGAAGGCGCGGCGCAGCCGAGGATGACTTCGTCCAGGTCCTGCGGCGCGAACTTCTGGCGCGCGAGCAGGGTCTTGCCGGCCTGCGTGGCGAGGTCGCTCGCCGCGAACGCGCCGGGCCGGTTCTTCGCCTTCAGGAACGGCGTGCGAGCGCCGTCGACTACATAAACGGGATTGGCATACATGTCAGGCTGCCTTTGCGGTGGCGGATTTCGCTTCCAGGGCCAGCTTGGCGAGGACTTCCGCGCGGCCGAAATCCTGCGGGAAGTCGTCCACCTTGATGACGTGCCGGCGCAGCGCTTCCTTGCGTTGCCAGAGCGCGTTCTCTTCGGCGGTGATGATCTGCTTTTGCAGCGCAATGGAACCCAGGTCGTTTCCCGGCTGCGCTATGAACTTGCCCTTTTTCACCGCCTTGCGCAGCTTCTCGTCGACTGGCTCGCAGGCGATGGCCGCGAGGAACGCGGCCTCGAGCACGCCGGCCGGGTCGGACTCTCCCTTCGGCACGTAGATGCCGGCCGTGAGGCGGTCGCGCGCCGCGCCCGGCTCGAGCACGATCTTCGCGCATTCATGGTTTCGCGAATCCAGCGGCGGCCGGAACGACATGCCGAGCGGGAAAATCGTCCAGCGCAGCAGCGTCGCCACGCTCTTCACCGGGAAATTGGACAGGATCTGGTCGATCGCTTGCTGCGCGTGGTAGAGCAGGTCGCGCACCACCCAGCGGATCAGCGGAATATCTTCCTTCTGGCGCCCCTGGTCTTCGTAGTGCTTGAGCGTCGCCGACACGAGGTACAACATCGATAGCACGTCGCCGAGCCGCCCGGAGATCTTCTCCTTCCGTTTCAGCGCCCCGCCCATCGCCAGCATCGAGACGTCGGAGAGGAACGCAAAGGCGGCCGCCATGCGCGAGGCAAAGCGGTAGTAATGCCGCGTCTCGGCCGCGCCGCTGCGCGGCACCTGGCCCAGGCGCGAGCTGGTGATGCCGTGCACGAAGGTGCGCACGCCGTTGGAGATCGTGTGACCGATGTGCGAAGTGAAGGCGTCGTCGAACTCGATCGAGGCCCCGGCGCCGGCCATCTCCTTGGCTGCACGCATTTCACGCAGCACGTAGGGATGGCAGCGGATCGCGCCCTGGCCGAAGATGATCAGCGTGCGCGTGAGGATGTTCGCGCCCTCGACGGTAATGCCGACCGGCATGACCTGGTAGCCGCGGCCGACCCAGTTGTTGGGTCCGAGGCAGATGCCTTTGCCGCCGTGGATGTCCATGGCATCGTTCACGCACAGGCGCGCCCGCTCGGTCATGTGGTACTTGGCGATCGCCGAAATCACGGCGGGTTTCTCGCCCAGGTCGACTGCGCCGGCGGTCATGGTGCGTACCGCGTCCATCATGTAGGCGTTCGCCGCGATGCGCCCGAGCGCCTCCTCGACGCCTTCCAGCTTGCCGATCGGCGTCTTGAACTGGCTGCGCACGCGCGAATAGGCGCCGGTCGCGCGCGCCAGCGCCTTCGCGCCGCCGACCGACGACGTCGGCAGGGATATCGAGCGGCCAGCGGCGAGGCAGCCCATCAGCATCATCCAGCCCTTGCCCGCGTAGTCCTTGCCGCCGATGATCCAGTCGATCGGCATGAACACGTCCTTGCCGGAGTTCGGGCCGTTCTGGAACGCCGCGTTGAGCGGCAGGTGGCGGCGGCCGATATTCACGCCCGGGTGATTGGTGGGGACGAGGGCGCAGGTAATCCCTAGGTCCTCTTTTCCGCCCAGCAGTTTTTCCGGGTCATAGAGCCGGAATGCCAATCCCAGCAGGGTCGCCACCGGGCCCAGCGTGATGTAGCGCTTGTCCCAGGTAACGCGCATGCCGAGCACTTCCTTGCCCTGGTATGTCCCGCGGCAAACGACGCCGTAGTCGGGGATCGCGGCGGCATCCGAGCCCGCTTCCGGGCTGGTCAGCGCGAAGCAGGGAATCTCCAGGCCCTTGGCGAGGCGCGGCAGGTAGTGGTCCTTCTGCGCGTCGGTACCGTAATGCAGCAGCAGCTCGGCGGGCCCGAGCGAATTGGGCACCATGACGCTCACGCCGAGCGCGTTCGAGCGCGTCGAGAGCTTCAGCACCACCGCGGAGTGGGCGATCGCCGAGAAGCCGAGGCCGCCGTATTTCTTCGGGATGATCATGCCGAAGAAGCCCTTGTCCTTCAGGAACTGCCAGACCTGCGGCGAGAGGTCGAGGCGCTCGTGCGTCACCTCCCAGTCGTCGGTCATGGCGCAGACTTCCTCGCAGGGGCCGTCCAGGAAGGCCTGCTCCTCGGCCGAGAGCTTCGGCGCGGGAATCGCCAGCATCTTGTCCCAGTCCGGCTTGCCGGAAAACAGGTCCGCGTCCCACCACACGGAGCCGGCGTCGATGGCTTCCTTCTCGGTCTGCGACATGTCCGGCAGGATGCGGCGGAAGATCGCGAGGATGTGGTCGCTGACGAGGCGCCGGCGCAGCGCCGGCACGACCAGCACCGGCGCGAGCAGCACGAACAGGAAAAACAGCACGGCGTCGGCCTGCGCGGAAAGCTGCAGCGCGGCCGCCCAGCTGGCAAGCATCACGCCGGCGGCGATCGTCCAGACCAGGATCGGTGCCTGGAAGTAGGCGAGCAGCATCAGGACCGCAAAGGTGGCAACGGCGAAAACGGCGAATTCCAGCATGGGACCTCCCCCCTAAACCAGCAATCGATTGATCAGGCAGCTTTCTTGACGTTCCCGGCGTCGTGCAGCGGCGCGAGCAGCCCGGCTTGCAGGAAGGCGCTCAGGCGAGCTTCGAGCAGCCCCGCGTCGTAGCGGTCTTCCGGCTTGCAGCCGGCGATCAGCTGCACAGTGTCGGTCGCCGCCAGCGTGTAGGCGAGCGTGCCGAACATGAAATGCATGCGCCAGATGAGCTCGTCGCGCGGCATCTGCGGCAGCGCGCGCTCGAAGGCGGCCTTGAAGCGCTCCATCGCTGGCGCGTAGAGCTGGCCGATCAGGGACCGTATGTTCTTCTGCGGATCGGTGTAGGTGCGGCCGAGCAGGCGGATGAAATTGCGCCCGCCGCCCTTGGCGTCCTCGATCATGCGCAGGCTCGCCCCGACGAAGGCGCCGATGATCTGCTGCGGCGTGGGTACGCGGCCGCCATCCTTTTCCTGCTTCTCCAGCCGGTCAAGTTCGGCGATGCGCGCTGCGTTCATCACGTCCAGGCGACGGCGGAACACCGCCTCGATGAGCGCGTCCTTCGAGCCGAAGTGGTAGTTGACCGCGGCGAGATTGGCGCCCGCCTTGGCGGTGAGCTGGCGCATCGAGGTGGCCTCGAAGCCGTGCAGCATGAACAGCTCTTCGGCCGCATCGAGGATGCGGGTGCGGGTTTCGTGCGGCGGCTTGACGGAGCGCAGGCTCATGGGCATTCCCGGATTCAAACGAACGTTTGAATTCTAGGGTGACGGGCCTGCCGCGTCAAGGGGTTTGGGTTCCCGGCTGAAGTTAGAATCCGCCTCCCCATGGCAGCGCACGGCCACCACGCCTCCCTCCCGGAGCGGAAGAAACTCAGCGGCAACGAGTGGCGGTCGCTGCGCATCCTGCTGCCCTACCTGCTGGAATACCGCGGCCGCGTGCTGCTGGCGCTGGCGCTGCTGGTGTCGGCCAAGCTCGCCAACGTCGGCGTGCCGCTGGTGATGAAGAGCATCGTGGACGGGCTCGACGCCAGGTTCGCCGTGGTCGCCGTGCCGGTGGCGCTGCTCGCGGCCTACGGCCTGCTGCGCTTCTCGACCACGCTGTTCGGCGAACTGCGCGACGTGGTGTTC
>DATJYN010000088.1:0-25684 GCA_035499575.1 Burkholderiales bacterium
TTCTTCATGGCGCTCGAGGACCCGCTGCTCAGGATCTTCGCCGGCGACCGCATCAACCGCATCATGGTGATGCTGAAGATGCCCGAAGGCGAGGCGATCGAACATTCGATGGTCACGCGCTCGATCGAAAGCGCGCAGCGCAAGGTAGAGGCGCGCAACTTCGACATTCGCAAGCAGCTGCTCGAGTACGACGATGTCGCCAACGACCAGCGCAAGACGATCTACGCGCTTAGGAACGAGCTGCTCGAGTCCGGCGACGTCTCGGCGCGTATCGCGGACCTGCGCGCCGGCGTTGCGGCCGACCTGTTCCGCCAGTTCGTGCCGGAGGACAGCGTCGAGGAGCAATGGGACATTGCGGGCCTGCAGAGCGCGCTCGAGGCCGAGCTCGGCCTGGCGCTGCCGGTCAAGGCCTGGCTGGAGAAGGAGCCCGACCTGCACGACGCCACGCTGCTCGAGCGCATCGTCGAGTCGGCGCAGCAGGCTTACGAAGCCAAGGTTCCCGAACCCCTGCGGGAGTCGATCCGCCAGTACGAGCGCTACTTCATGCTGCAGACGCTCGATTCGCATTATCGGGAGCATCTCTCGGCGCTCGATCACCTTCGCCAGGGCATCCACCTGCGCGGCTACGCGCAGAAAAACCCGAAGCAGGAATACAAGCGCGAGGCCTTCGAGATGTTCGGCGCGATGATCGAATCGGTGAAACTCGAGGTTACCCGGCACCTGATGCAGATCAAGTTCGCGCAGCAAGCGGAGGCGCCCCAGGTGGACGACAGGCCGCACGTGGAGAACGTCCGCCTGCAGCATGCCGACTATGAAGAAGCGCTGGCGGCGGGCGCCGAGGGAGATGGGACGGCGAAGCCCGCGACGAAACCCACAGCGAGGCCCGCGGCGCGCGCGGCACAGAAGGTCGGCCGCAATGATCCTTGTCCTTGCGGCTCGGGCAAGAAATACAAGCACTGCCACGGAAAGCTGACCTGACATGGCGGTGAACCTGCCGCCCCCTGATCCGAAGTCGCTCCATCCCGTACCCGGCGTCGAGCTGGGAATCGCCATGGCCGGCGTGAAAAAGCCGAATCGCAAGGACCTGCTGGTCGTGCGCCTGGCGCCCGGCGCGGAGGTCGCGGGCGTGTTCACCCGCAACCGCTTCTGCGCGGCGCCGGTGACTCTCGCCAAGGAGCACCTCAAGGGTAGCGTGCGGGCGCTGGTCGTCAACACCGGCAACGCGAACGCGGGGACCGGCAAGGACGGGATAGTCCGGGCCCTTGCCGTATGCGCTTCGCTCGCAAAATCCCTGGACTGCAAAACGCAACAGGTCCTGCCGTTCTCCACTGGCGTAATCATGGAACCGCTTCCCGCGACGCGCGTCTCCGCCGGGCTGCCGGCCGCGGTCGCTGACTTGCGCGAAGACAACTGGTCCTCCGCTGCCGAAGCCATCATGACCACCGACACGGTGCCGAAGGCCTGCTCGATGCAGGTGGAGCTGTCGTGCGGCACGGCCACGGTCACCGGCATCGCGAAGGGTGCAGGCATGATCCGCCCCGACATGGCGACCATGCTCGGGTTTATAGCCACCGACGCGAAGATTCCGCGGAAATCCCTGCAATCGATTGTGAAGAAAGTCGCCGATCGATCATTCAACTGCGTTACCGTGGATGGCGATACGTCGACGAATGATTCATTTATTTTGATTTCCACCGGGGCCGGTGTTGCACCGAAAAAAGAAAAAGACCTGAAACTGCTGAACAACGCCATCCTCGACGTCGCCATACGACTGGCCCAGGCGATCATTCGCGACGGCGAGGGCGCGACCAAGTTCGTCACGGTGGCGGTCGAGCGCGGCAGGAGCGAGTCCGAGTGCCGCAGGATCGCCTACGCGATCGCGCACTCGCCGCTGGTGAAAACCGCGTTCTTTGCTTCCGACCCGAACCTCGGCCGTATCCTGGCTGCCATCGGCTACGCCGGCATCAAGGACCTGGATACCTCCAAGGTGGACCTCTACATTGACGCAGTTAGGGTGGCGCGCGCGGGCGGGAGAGATCCTGGATATAAGGATGAACAAGGGGCTCAGGCGATGAAAAATCCGGAATTCACAGTGCGCGCCGTGCTCAACCGCGGCAAGGCGGCGGCGGCGCTGTGGACTTGCGACCTGTCCTTCGACTACGTGAAAATCAATGCCGAATACCGCACATGAGCAAGGAACTCGAGAAAATCCTCGCCCGGCTGGAGCAACTGCTTCCGCCCCCACCGCCGCCGACCGACTGGAAGGCGAGCATCGCGTTTCGCTGGCGCAGGACTGCGGGCGGCAGGAGCGGCGGCTGGCTGCAGCCGGTGCGCCACGTGCACCGCATGAGGCTGTCGGACCTGCAGGGCATCGGCCCCCAGATCGCCAAGGTGGAGCAGAACACGCGCCAGTTCATGGAGGGCAAGCCCGCCAACAACGTGCTGCTCACCGGCGCACGCGGTACCGGCAAGAGCTCGATCGTGAAGGGCCTGCTCAATAAGTACCATGGCAGGGGCCTGCGCCTCATCGAGGTCGAGAAGAGCGATCTTGCCGACCTGCCGGCAATCACCGACCTCGTGGCCAGCCGTCCCGAGCGCTTCCTCGTCTTTTGCGACGACCTGACCTTCCACGGCGCGGAGGAAGGCTACATCGCGCTGAAGGTGGCGCTCGACGGCTCGATTTCAACCACCTCCGACAACCTGCTGATCTACGCGACCTCGAACCGGCGCCACCTGATGCCGGAGTACATGCAGGAGAACCTCGACACCAAGTACGTCGGCGACGAGATCCATCCCGGCGAGACCGTCGAGGAGAAGATATCCCTGTCCGAGCGCTTCGGCCTCTGGGTGTCGTTCTATCCTTTCGACCAGGACGAGTATCTGGAGATCGTCGCCCACTGGCTGACTTGTTTTTCCTGCGGAAAAAAAGAATTGGAACAATCGAGGGAAGAGGCGCTGCAGTGGTCGTTGCAGCGCGGTTCGCGCAGCGGGCGCGTCGCCTACCAGTTCGCGCGCGACTGGGCGGGCAAGCACGCCAAGAAAAAATAACGTGGCCGCGGTCGTGGAGGTGGCCGCGGCGGTGATCGAGCGCCCCGACGGCAGCTTCCTCCTTACCCAGCGCCCGGCCGGCAAAGTCTATGCCGGCTGGTGGGAATTCCCGGGCGGCAAGATCGAGGCGGGCGAGGCGCCCGAGCGCGCGCTCGGGCGCGAGCTGCACGAAGAGCTCGGCATCGACGTGCGCGTCGCGTACCCGTGGATAACGCGCATGCACGTGTACGAGCATGCGACCGTGCGGCTAAGTTTTTTCCGCGTCACCGAATGGACAGGCGAGCCGCGCGGCCGCGAGAAGCAGGCACTTCTGTGGCAGCGCCTCGATGCGCCGATGGCATCGCCGATGCTGCCGGCGAACGCGCCGGTGCTCGCTTCGCTTGCCTTGCCGCTCGAATACGCGATCACCGATGCGCAGGCCCTGGGCGCGGCCGAGCAGATCGCCCGCGTGGAAGCGCGCATGCAAGGCGGCTTGCGCCTGCTCCAGGTGCGCGACAAGGACAACTGGGAGCGCTCGCGGCTGATCTACGTGGTTGCCAGCATGGCGAGGCAATATGGCGCCAAGATCCTCGTCAACGGCGGCCCGGCGGCCGACGGCATCCATTTCAGCGCCGAGCAGTTGTTGAAGCTGCGCGCCCGGCCAGAGGCCGGGCCGAATTGCACCCTCATGGCTGCTTCCTGCCATACCCTGCAGGAGCTCGGCCACGCCATGGCAATCGGGCTGGATTTCGTCGTGCTTGGCCCGGTCAAGGCGACGCCGTCGCATCCCGGCGCGCCGGTACTCGGCTGGGATGGCTTCCGGCAGATTGCCGATGGCGCTTCGATTCCCGTCTACGCGATCGGCGGCCTGAAGCCGGGGGATCTCGCTGCGGCGCGCCGCGCCGGCGCGCACGGCCTGGCGATGATCCGCGGCAGCTGGGGCTAAGCCGGCGGGGCGAGCTTTTCGATCGGCATCGGCTGCTGGATGCCGAAGCCCTGCGCGTGGGTCACGCCGAGCGCTTTCAGGCGCATCAGGATGTCCTGCTCCTCGACCATCTCGGCGATCACCTGGAAACCCATGACTTCGCCGACACGCAGCACGGCCTTCAGCTTCGCCTCTATCGCCGGCGCGATCAGCAGCTTGCGCACGATCACGCCGTCCACCTTGACGTAGTCCGGGCGCAGCGTCTTGAGCGCCATGAAGCTTGCCGAGCGGCGGCCGAAACCGGACACGGTCACGCCGCAGCCGACCGCGCGTACGCCGGTCGCGAACCGCAGGCAGGCCTCGGTGCGCGACAGCGTGTCCGGCTCGTTTATCTCGAACACCAGCGCTTTGCCGGGTACGCCCGCGTTCACCAGTTCCAGCGCCACCGATTTGGCGAAGCTGGCATCCTCCAACGTCTGGCTGTGGACGTTGATCGCGAAGCGCCCGATGCGCGAGCCGCGCGCGAGGTGTTGGATCACCTTGCGCGACACCCAGCGGTCCAGGTCCGGCATCAGGCGGTAGTGTTCGAAGGCCGGCAGGAATTCGCCTGGCGGCAGCATGGCCTTCTCTTCTTCGCGCAGCCGGATCAGCACCTCCGCCATCGGGAAGCGCACGCTGCCGATCAGCGCGGCGATCGGCTGGCAATACAGCACGAGCTCGTCCTTGGCCAGCGCCTCGCGCAGGCGCGTCGCCGGCTCGCTGAAGCCCGCGAGTTCGGCGTCCATCTCCTGCATCAGGGGATCTACATCCTTGGCGCTCATGGCTTCTCTATCGTTCTTCCGGCTTCTGGTCGGGCAGCGCGTTGTCCTCCGCCTCCGGCGCGACCGGCACCCGGTAGGCCTCGGACGCCCAGGCGCCAAGGTCGATCACTCGGCAGCGCTCGCTGCAGAACGGCCGCCAGCGGTTTTCCGGAGAATACAGTGCCTGCGCGCCGCAGCGCGGGCAAGAGACAAATTTCACAGATTGCAGAAAGTCAGCTCGAAGCCGACATCCCAATCGGCGGTCTTCGCTCGCGTCTCCTCGCCGTTCTGCGCGAGGAACCGGATGTTGAGCACATATTTGTTGGCGCTGATCTCCGGCACGCAGGGCAGCCCGGGCTCCAGGCGCACGCGCAGCATCTGCGCCGTTTTGCCGCCGAGCATCTGCTGAAAGGTGCCGAGCGGCGCGGTCAGGCCCTGCGGCTTGCCGGACTCGCGCAGGATGCGCAGGATGATCGCGGTGCCGTCGCGCAGCGGGTAAAGCGGGCTGGTCCAGGCGGCGAGCTGGCCGATGCGTTCCTCCGGGGGGCGGTGCAGCCAGTAATGGTACGAGGGCAGGTCGAACTCGCAGGCGCCGCCGGGAATGCCGGTGCGCTGCTTGATGGACATCAGCCACTCGTTTTCGCGCAGGTACTGGCCGATCCGGCCGGTCATGGAGAATAGCGCCGCCGCA
Source organism: Burkholderiales bacterium (assembly GCA_035499575.1). Taxonomy (GTDB): domain Bacteria; phylum Pseudomonadota; class Gammaproteobacteria; order Burkholderiales; family SG8-39; genus RBG-16-66-20. The sequence goes on from DATJYN010000088.1 coordinate 5,444, forward strand.
GCCTGCTCGATGTCGCGCAGCACGCCCGAAAGGGCTTCCTCGGAAATGTCGGGATTGTTGCGGAAGGACACCAGGACCTGTTTCTGGCGCTCAAGTTCCTGCAGCAGGTCGGACTTGAGGTCGGCGCGGCCGGCGACCTCGAGAATTTCAAACAGCGTCAGCAGCGCCACATGGTGATCTAGCGGGTCGGTGCGCGCGATGAAATGGCGCGAGCGCTCGAACAGGTCCTCCAAGCGCAGCAGCGTCCGGATGCGCTCGTTGAGCGGGTACTCATACGTAATGACAGCCAAGCGCGCCTCGCCGAAGGGCGAAATTGCTCGAATTCTGAGTGATTTACGCGCTCAACACAAATTGACTTCTAAACTGCCGCCAGCACAAGGTACTTTTCGTGCAGTTGCCGGACCTTTTGCTGCATTGCCGCAATGGTGCCTGAATTGTCGATTACATCGTCCGCCGCGGCGAGGCGGGATTCCCTCTGGATCTGGGAAGCTATGATGCGTCGGACCTCCTCCTCGGCAAGCCCGCTGCGCCGCCGCACCCGGGCGATCTGCAGCGCTTCCGGGCAGTCCACTACCAGTACGCGCCCGAACCGTTCCCGATAGCCCGCCGATTCGACCAGCAACGGCACTACGTGGATCACGTAGGGCGCAGTCCGGCCGGCGAATACGGCTGCAATGCGGCGTTGGGACTCGACCCGGATCATCGGGTGCAGCACGGATTCCAGGCGCCGCTTTGCCGCAGGGTCCGCAAACACCAAGTCGCGCATGCGCTTGCGGTCCATAGCGCCGGTGGCGTCGATGAGTTCGCTGCCGAACAAACGCTTGATCTCCGGCACCGCGGCGCCGCCGGGACCCGTGAGTTCGTGCGCGATGGCGTCGGTATCCACCAGCGCGGCGCCCAGGCGCGCGAATTCATCCGCCGCCGCGCTCTTGCCGCTGCCGATGCCGCCGGTAAGGCCGACCACGAGTTCCATCAAAACACGCGAAGCGCAGGAACCCAGACATACATCGCCTGCCCGTAAAACATGGTGGCAATCCCTGCGATCGCTATATACGGTCCGAAATGAAACTTGAACTTTCCGTCCCATCCGCGCCGTGCTGAAATCATTTGTAGCAAGCCAAATACAAGACCGATGCAGGACGACAGCAAGACGACAAGAAAAAGATATTTCCAACCCACAAAAGCTCCGACTGCGGCCGTCATCTTAAAATCACCATAACCCATTCCATCGATGCCGCGGACCAACTTAAACAGTGCATTGATCGTCCAAAGTGCCAAATAGCCGACGATGGCTCCGATCACTGCCTCGCTCAGCGGCACAAATGTTCCATAAGTGTTGAACATCAGGCCGACCCAAAGCAACGGCACCGTAATATCGTCAAATAGGTAGCCTGTCTCTTGGTCGATAAATGCAAGCGCAATCGTGCACCAGATAAAAAATGCGGCCGCGAATGCTTGAGCTCCGAATCCGAAATGTGACGCAGACCAAGCAGTGCCGATCCCCGCAAGAATCTCGACCAGGGGATATCGGATGCTGATCAGGGTTCCGCAGTTGGAACAGCGTCCTTGAAGAAGAACCAAATAGCTAAGGACCGGGATGTTCTCCCACCATCGAATGAAATGCCCGCAACTTGGGCATCCGGAACGTGGTCTGATGAGATTGTAAGTGCCTGAATATGAAAAAGCTCTAGGGGCGAGGGGTTTTTTTCTGGTGTTTTGCTTCTTTTTGGATGTAGACGATTTCCACCTACGCCACTCTCTTCGTGTATCCGAGGTAATTTCGAGAATGCTTTTTGCGTCAAGCTCCCAATCGCGAGAAATTATGCGCGGGAGACGATGAATCACTACGTTCAAAAAAGAGCCAATGCACAGGCCGAAGGCCAGCGCGACCCATGGGAAGGCAGCGGGCTGGACGATCCAGCCCAAGCCGGGCATCGACGGGATCCGGTTTCCGGCGCTTAGACGGCGCCGCCGAGCTTGAAGATCGGCAGGTACATCGCCACCACCATGCCGCCGATCAGCGTGCCGAGCACCACCATGATGATCGGCTCCATCAGCGAGGACAGGGCTTCGACCGCATCGTCGACCTCGGCTTCGAAGAAGTCGGCGACCTTGCCGAGCATTGCGTCGAGCGCGCCGGTTTCCTCGCCGATCAGGCACATCTGGATCACCATCGGCGGGAACACGCCGGCGTTCTGCATCGCCACCGTGAGCGCGGTGCCGGTGGAAACTTCGCTCTTGATCTGGATGGTCGCCTGCAGGTAGACGTAGTTGCCCGAGGCGCCGCCGACAGAATCGAGCGCTTCCACGAGTGGCACGCCCGCCGAGAACATGGTCGACAGCGTGCGCGTCCAGCGCGCAATGGCGGCCTTCCGCAGCAGTGAACCGAACACCGGCGCTTTCAGGCTGATCTTGTCCATGAAGATCTGCACCGCCAGCGAGCGTTTCCAGGCTTCGAGGAAGCCGTAGATCGCGCCGCCCATGGCCGGAAACAGGATGTACCAGTTGGCCACGGTCCAGTCCGAGATGCCCATGATGATGAGCGTCGGGGCCGGCAGGTCGGCACCGAAGCTGGAGAACACGCTCTTGAAGGCCGGGATCACGAAAATCATGATGACCGCGGTAATGACGATCGCGACTGCGACGATCGACACCGGGTAGAACAGCGCCGACTTGATCTTCGACTTGATGGCGAGCGTCTTCTCCTTGTAGATCGCCAGGCGATCGAGCAGGGCTTCCAAGATACCGGCTGCCTCGCCTGCGGCCACCAGGTTGCAGTACAAGGCATCAAAGTGCAGCGGGTACTTGCGGAACGCCTGCGCGAGGGACGAGCCGGTCTCGACCTCGGTCTTGATCTCGATCAGCAGCCGCGCGACCGCAGGATTGGTGGCGCCCTTGCTGACGATGTCGAAGGCCTGCAGCAGGGGCACGCCGGCCTTCATCATGGTCGCCATCTGGCGCGTGAACAGGGCGACGTCCTTTTCCGAAACGCTGCCCCCGCCGCCGAGCTTCTGCTTCTTGACCTTATTGACGGTGACGCCCTGGCGGCGCAGCGATGCCTGCACCATGTTCTCGCCCGCAGCGCGCATCTCGCCGCGCACGATCTTGCCGGCCTTGTCCTTGCCCTCCCAGAGGAAAGTAAATTCCTTGGGCCCGCCTTTTGCCGCCGCCGCTGCAGTCGCCATGAACTACTCCCCGCCGGAACTCCGGATAGACATGGATTCTAGCGCCGAGTCAAAGACTTGGCCAAATGATGGCCGTTTTGCATCAAGAGGCCTCCTCAGGCGGCTCGGCGGCGGGCCTGAACAAGCGCACGGCCTTTACCAGGCGGCCCTGCGTGCTCAGGATCTCGATCGGCACCCCCGCGACCTTCAGGGACACGTTTGCTTCCGGGATGTCCTGCAGCTGCTCGAGGATCAGTCCGTTCAGCGTTTTCGGCCCATCGGTGGGCAGTTCGAGGCCGAGCGCGCGGTTCACCTCGCGCACCGGCGTGGCTCCGTCGGCGGCCGCGGCGCCGTCCGCGTCCCAGGACAGGGCCGGCGTGGCCGAGGGCAGCGAGGTGGTGAACTTGCCGATGATTTCCTCCATGATGCCCTCGAGCGTCACCAGCCCCATCAGTTCGCCGTACTCGTCCACCACCAGGCCGATGCGCTCGTGTTTTTCCTGGAAATACTGCAGCTGCGCGATCGCCGGCGTGCCCGCGGGCACGAAGTAGGGCTCGTCGAGCAGGTCCTCGATCGCCTTGCGGTCGAGCGCGCCCGAGAACAGCAGGCCCAGCACCTTGCGCAGGTTGAGCACGCCCGCCACCTCGTCGCCGCCGCCGCGGAACACCGGCAGCTCACGGTGGTAGCTGGTGGTGAGCTGGCGCGCGATGGTTTCCATCTCGTCGTCCAGCCGGATCGCCTCGATCCTGGCGCGCGGCACCATCACGTCCTGCACCGTGATCTCGCCGATGTCGAACAGGTTCAGCAGGATCGAGCGGTGCTTGTTCGGCAGCACGTGCGAAGACTCGAGCACGATGGTGCGGATTTCCTCCGCACTGAGCGGCTGCGCGCCGTCTTCCTGCGGCCGGATACGCAGCAGCCTGAGCAACGGCTTCAGTATTGCGTCGGTTGAGGCCACCAACAGGTGCACGAACGGCGCCGAGATCTTCGCGAGCGCGCGCATAGGCCACGCCACCAGACGCGCGATGCCTTCGGCATTGTGTTGGCCGAGTCGCTTGGGCACCAGTTCGCCGAGCACGATTGAGAAATAGGTGATGGTGATCACCACCAGGCCGGTCGCGACGATGCCGCTCAGCTTCGCTTCCAGACCCTGCGCCCGCAGCCAGGCTGCGACCGGCCCGGACAGGATCGCGTCACCGACGATGCCATTCAGCAGCCCAATCGAAGTGATGCCGATCTGGACGGTGGACAGGAACCGGGTTGGCTCGCCCGCGAGCCTGGCAGCGGCCGCCGCGAGGCCGTCGCCGTGCGCGGCGAGCGTCGCGAGGCGCGACTTGCGCGCGGTCAGCAGCGCTACTTCCGACATCGCGAACAGGCCGTTTATGAGGATCAGGCAGGCGAGGATCACGAGTTCCATGGGAGATTCCCGTTCAGGTCCTGCCGAGGATGACTTCAAGCACGAAGGTGCTGCCGATGTTGGCGAGAATCACGAGCATGAATCCGGCCAACGTCCAGTGCAGCGCCGTGCGGCCGCGCCAGCCGTAGACATGCCGGCCAACGAGCAGGATCGCGAACACTGCCCAGGCCGTCAGTGCGAAAACGGTTTCGTGGTTGAATCTCAGGGCCCGGCCGAACAAGGTTTCGGAAAGCGTCAGGCCGGTCGCCAGCGTGAGCGTCAGCAGCGCAAACGCTATCTCGATCAGCCGGAACAGCAGCCGCTCGATCGTCAGCAGCGGCGGCAGGCGAGCGAGCGGACCCGCGAGCGCACCGCCGGTCGCCGCGCCGCGCACGTTGTGCAGCAGCCGGTCCGCCACCGCCATCAGCAGCGCGTGCAGCAGCGCGACCGTGAGTACGCCGGTGGCAAAGATCGACAGCAACAGGTGCACGCGGAATTCAAGCGGAGCCGCAGCGCGCTGCAGGCCGGGAAACCAGATTGTCAGGGCCGAACATGGCGCCGCCAGCGCCAGCGCCAGCGGCAGCACGCCTTCGAGATTGACGAAAAGGCTCTCCCACCAGTAGATGAACACGACCATCCAAAGGGTTGCCGAGAGTGCGAACGCGAAGCCGAATCGCGGCGTTTCGGGAACCACGAACATTTGGTAAAGCAGGAAGGCGTGCAACGCCAGCGGAACCAGGATTGCAACGCGCTCCCAGGTCTGCAGGCCCGCGGCTGACGCGTCGGCGCGCCTGCGCCAGCGCGTATTCCAGAAGTGCAACGCGAGCGCGGCGTAGAGGGCGCTCGCGACGACGTGAATTACAATGTCGGGCACACCTTCAGTTTAACACCCGATGCTCGACAACCTGACCTCCCGGCTAGCCAAGATCGTCAAGACGATTCGCGGCGAAGCGCGCCTTACCGAGGCGAACGTGCAGGACGCATTGCGCGAAGTGCGCGTCGCGCTGCTCGAGGCCGACGTCGCGCTGCCGGTGGTGAAGCACTTCATCGACGAGGTGCGCGCGAAAGCGCTCGGCGAGGAGGTGGTCGGCAGCTTGACGCCGGGACAGGCGCTGATCGGCGTGGTGCACCGCGAGTTGACGCGCCTGATGGGCGAAGCGAACGCGGGGCTCGACCTGGCGGTGGCGCCGCCAGCCGTGATCCTCATGGCCGGCCTGCAGGGTTCCGGCAAGACCACTACCGTCGGCAAGCTCGCGCTCTACCTGAAAGAGCAGAAGAAAAAGGTGCTGGTGGTTTCCTGCGACGTTTACCGGCCCGCGGCGATCGAGCAGTTGAAGACAGTTGCCGCGCAGGCGGGCGCGGAATTTTTCCCTTCCCGGCCGAGCGAGAAACCCGAAGGGATCGCCAGCGACGCCGTGCAGCATGCGCGCACCCATTACTGCGACGTCGTCATCGTCGATACCGCCGGGCGCCTGGCGGTGGACGAGCCGATGATGCAGGAGATCGCTGCGCTGCACGCCGCGCTCAAGCCGGCCGAGACGCTGTTCGTGGTGGATGCGATGCAGGGCCAGGACGCGGTCAACGTCGCCAAAGCATTCGGCGAGCGCCTGCCGCTGACCGGCATCGTGCTGACGAAACTGGACGGCGATTCGCGCGGCGGCGCGGCGCTGTCGGTGCGCCACGTTACCGGCAAGCCGATCAAGTTCGCCGGCGTCGCGGAAAAGCTGACCGGCCTGGAGCCCTTTTATCCCGAGCGCATGGCCTCGCGCATCCTCGGCATGGGCGATATCCTGTCGCTGGTCGAGGAGGCGCACAAGCAGGTCGACATCGAGCAGGCGCAGAAGCTTGCCGACAAGGTGCGCAAGGGCAAGGGCTTCGACCTGGAGGACTTCAAGCAGCAGCTGCAGCAGATGAGCAAGATGGGCGGCCTCGCCTCGATGATGGATAAGCTGCCGGCGCAGCTCGCAGCGCAGGTCAATCCGGCGCAGCTGCAGGACACGCGCCAGCTCGCGCGCATCGAGGGCATCATCAACTCGATGACGAAGAAAGAACGCGCCGATCCCGACCTCATCAAGGCCACGCGCAAGCGGCGCATCGCGGCGGGCGCCGGCGTGCAGGTGCAGGAGGTGAATCGCCTCCTGAAGCAGTTCGAGCAGATGCAGCAGATGATGAAGATGATGAAGGGCGGCAACCTGCAGCGCATGATGCGCAACATGAAGGGCATGCTGCCCGGCATGCGCTGAAAACGGGGAGGGACGGTGATGCTCCTGATACGCGTACTGGCGCTGACCGCGCTGCTGTTGCCTGCGCTCGTCCAGGCGCAGCGCGACCCGGCGACGATCATCCGGGAACTGCAGAAGCTCGCCTGGCAGCGCGGCCCCGGCAGCGGCGCGATCGCCGGCAAGGCGACGATCCAGATCCCGCAAGGCTATGCCTTCCTTGACGACAGGAACACGCGGCGCTTCCTTGAGCTGATGGGCAACCCGCCGCGCGACAACCATTTCATGATCGCGCCGGCTAACCTCGACTGGTTCGCGGTGTTCTCGTTCGACCCGGTCGGCTACGTCAAGGACGACGAGAAGATCGACGCCGACGCGCTGCTCGAGACGCTGAAGAAAAACGACGGCCCGGGCAACGAGGAGCGCAAGCGCCTCGGCATGGAGGCAATCTACACCGACGGCTGGCACGTGCCGCCGCACTACGATCCGGCCACCAAGCGTCTGGAATGGGGCATGCGCCTGCGCGACGAAAAGGGCGGCATCCACGTCAACTACACCAGCCGGCTGCTCGGGCGCAGCGGCGTGATGAGCGCGGTGCTGGTGTCCTCGCCGCAGTCGCTCGCCGAGGACATGAAGGCCTTCAATACCGCGCTGGCCGGCTATGACTATGTCCCCGGCGAAAAGTACGCGGAGTTCAAGCCGGGCGACCACATCGCCGAATACGGCCTGGGCGCGCTGGTGCTGGGCGGCGCCGCCGCGGCCGCGGCCAAGGCGGGCTGGCTGAAATTCCTCGGCAAGTTCTGGATCATCATCGCCGGCGCGCTCGCTGCGGGTTGGGGCTTCATCAAGCGCCTCTTCAGGCGCAAGGAGACGCCGCCGCCGTCGCCGGGCCAGCAGTGAGCGTCGAAGCGGCGGCGATCGCGGTTGCCGCGGTGGTTTACCTGTTGGATTGCATCGTGCTTCTCGAGCGCGGGCAGGCGCTGTGGTCTCGCAGTTCGCTGTCCTTCGGATCGAACCACTATCAGATACGCGGCAAGGTCGTGGCCCTGATCAATCCCCTCACGCCGTTCATTCCTGTATTGCGGACATTGCCCTTGTTCATGAACGCATCCGTCCCGAATTCCGCGGACGCGTTGAGGTCGCTCGCGCCGCTCGCGGGCTTTGCATTGCTCCAGCTGATCCTCGTTTTCATCGCACTGCCGTTCTGCCTCTACCGCGCGCCCGGCTGGCCCTTTTTCCTGTCGCTCTCGTTTGCCTACCTGAATGCGTTCGTCATGCTGGGCCTCATCTGGCGGCGCTTTCGCAAGGCGGGCCTGGCGACGCGCCCGCTGGCCGCGCTTGGTTTTGCCTGGCTCGCCTGCCTGCCGCTGTCGGTGAACGCGCAACGCAAAGCCGGCCTTGCCTTCGACGTCGCGATGGATGCGCGCGAGGCTCTCCGCCTGCTTCCGGAGCGCGATCAGGAACGCGCACGCGGCGAGCTTGCCGCGCAGGTAGACGAGGCCATGCAGGAACTGGAAGAAAGCGATGAGCGCCACCTGCGCCTCGACCAACTCAGGCGTCAGCTCGTCCCGGGTGCCGGCTGATGGGCGGCTACGAACTGATCGCGGTCGTCGTTTTCTTCCTGATCGGCTACTGGGTCGTCGACTACTTCTGGCCGAAGAAGAAAACCGCGGCGCCGGTGGAAGGCCGAGTCGCCGTGCGCGTGTCGCGCCGCTTCGAGGCCGCACCCGCGCGCGTGTTCGATGCCTGGCTCGACCCGCAGAGCGCCGGCAAGTGGCTGTTCGCCACGCCCGAAGGACAAATGGTTCGCGTCGTGATCGATGCGCGCGTCGGCGGCGCATTCGCCTTTACCGACCGGCGCGACGGCGAAGACGTCGAGCACATCGGTGAATACCTGGAAATCGAACGTCCCCGGCGACTGGTCTTCAGCTTTCGCGTGCCCAAGTTCTCCAACGAGGCGACCCTCATCCGCATCGACATTGCGCCCGCCACCTTCGGCTGCGAACTGACGCTGATGCACGAAGGCGTTTTTCCCGAATTTGCCGCCCGGACCGAAGAGGGCTGGCAAGGGATTCTGGAGGGCTTGAGCCGATCGCTGTCTTAGGGCCCGGGCTTCGGCATGGCAAGCTTCGCCGCCGCTTCTCTTCCCTCGGCCGTGAGTTCCCAGATGCCGCGCGGCGACACGCGGCTGATGTGACCACGGCTCTTAAGCGCATTGCGCGCCCAGGTGATGGTGTTCTCAGCCTTGGTCTCGCCGGTGCTGACCAGTTCCTGGTCGGAGGCATTGATGTAACCGTCCTTCATCATGCGCTTGACGATGGCATGCGTGACGTCGCGCTTGTGCCCGCTGCTATTGAATTCCCTGAGGAGCACGAGCAGCAGGTATTTCTCATAGGTGGTCTGCGGCGTCAGTGCGTCCGGCGCAGGCTTGCGCGGCTTCAGCGCCGCCCGAAGCACGCCGCGCTCTTCCAGCAGCCGGCGGATCACCATGCTGGGGGAATCCACGAAGGGTTGCGCCAGCTTCTGCAAGCCTTCGAACACGTCCTCGTCCAGGCGAATGGTGGGCATCGCGGCAATCCTCTAAGTAAAAGTAACAAAGTAACTTTGTATACTTTACTATAATTGCCCACGAGCAGAGAAATCCTGCGTATAATCCGTCCCCTTTCGCAGGAACCGAGGATTTCAAATGGTGGTTATTCGACTGGCGCGAGGCGGCGCCAACAAGCGGCCCTTCTACCACGTGGTGGTGGCCGAATCGCGCCGTGCGGTCAGCGGCCGCTTCATCGAGCGCCTGGGTTTTTACGACCCGAAGGCGCCTGCCGGGCGCGAGTCGCTGCGCGTCGACGTTGAGCGCGTGAAGCACTGGGAAGGCAAGGGCGCACAGCTCTCGCCGACCGTGGCGCGGCTGGTCAAGCAGTTTGGCAAGGCCAAGAAAGCCGCCTGAAGCATTGATCGAGTTCGGGCGCGTCGCCGGTGCTTACGGCGTGCGCGGCTGGCTGAAGGTGGTGGTGGATGAACCCGAGGTACTCGCCGCGCAGCCGGCCTGGTGGCTGGAAGGCGCGGAATATACGGTGCTCGAGACCAAGGTTCATTCGGGAACGCTGCTTGCGAAACTCGCGGGAATCGAAAATCCCGAGCAGGTGAAGAAGTACAAGGGCAAGGCGGTTTTGATACCGCGGCCGCATCCGGGCGAAGGCAGGTATTACTGGTCGGACCTGGTCGGCCTGGAAGTGGTGAATGCACAGGGCATCGTGCTCGGTGTCGTAAAGGGGATGTTCTCGAACGGCGCGCACGATGTGATGGAGCTCTCGGGCGAGAAGCAGCGGCTGCTTCCCTGGGTGCAGGGTGTGGTGGTGAAGAAGGTCGATCTGCCTGAGAAGCGGATTGAAGTGGACTGGGGAGCGGACTGGTGAGGGGAAACCCGTGATCCGCTTCCACGTGGTGACGCTGTTTCCGGAAATGTTCGCGGCAGTGACGCAGTGCGGCATCAGCGGGCGGGCGCTGGAAACGGGGCTCTGGTCGCTCGGGTTGTGGAACCCGCGTGATTTCACCAAGGACAACTACCGGACGATCGATGATCGTCCGTACGGCGGCGGGCCCGGCATGGTGATGCTGGCCGAGCCGCTGGAAAAAGCGCTGGATGCCGTGAAAGCGGCGGGCGGGGGGAAAGTGATCTACCTCTCGCCGCAGGGCAGGAAGCTCGATCATGAAAAGGTGATGGAGCTTGCAGGAGGCAGCGCGACAACGCTGCTATGCGGCCGTTACGAGGGCGTGGATGAGCGCTTGCTCCGGCGCCGGGTGGACGAAGAGCTGTCGATCGGGGATTACGTGCTCTCCGGCGGCGAGCTCGCCGCGATGGCGGTGATCGACGCAGTGGTGCGCCAAATACCGGGTGCGCTCGGCGACGGGCGGTCGGCGGAGCAGGAATCCTTCGTCGACGGATTGCTGGATTGCCCGCAGTACACGCGCCCGGAGTCGTACCTGGGCGAGCGGGTGCCGGAGATTTTATTGGGCGGGCACCACGAGAACATACGGCGCTGGCGGTTGAAGCAGGCGCTGGGCAGGACCTGGCTGCGCAGGCCCGACCTGCTTGCAGCGAGGCAATTGAACGAAGACGAAAGAAAGTTGCTGGAGGAATTCCAGCGCGAAAGCGGAGAACAAGGAAAATGAACCTGATCCAGAAGCTCGAAGACGAAGAGATGAAGCGCATGAAGAAGTCGATCCCGGAATTCGCGCCGGGCGACACGGTCATCGTGCGCGTCAACGTGGTCGAAGGCGACAAGAAGCGAGAGCAGGCCTTCGAAGGCGTGGTGATCGCCAAGCGTAACCGCGGCGTGCGCTCCGCGTTCATCGTGCGCAAGATCTCCTCGGGCGAGGGCGTCGAGCGCACCTTCCAGACCTACTCGCCGCTGATCGCGGGCGTCGAGGTCAAGCGCAAGGGCGAAGTGCGCCGCTCCAAGCTCTACTACCTGCGCGACCGCTCGGGCAAGAGCGCCCGCATTAGGGAGAAACTCGGCGAGAAGTTCGGCGAGCGCGCCGGCGCCGCCGAGGCCGAAGCCAAGGAGTAGTCCCGGCGATTCGCCGGCAGCATCCTGCATTGCGAAAGGGGCCTTGGGGCCCCTTTTTCTTTCTATAATCCCTCTATGAAACGCGAAAGCGCCGCCTTGAGCCCGGTCGAGGAAATCATTGGCGAGATCCGCGCCGGCAACATCGTCGTGTTGGTGGACGACGAGGACCGCGAGAACGAAGGCGACCTCGTCTTCGCGGCGGATTTCGTCACGCCCGAAAAGGTCAACTTCCTCGCCACGCACGGCCGCGGCCTGATCTGCATGCCGATCACGGAGGCGCATGCGGCGCGCCTGGGTCTGAAGCCGATGGTGAGCGAGAATCGCTCGCGCCATGGCACCAACTTCACCGTTTCGATCGAAGCCGCCGAGGGCATCGCCACGGGCATCTCGGCGCACGACCGCGCCCTCACCATCCGTGTCGCTTCGGCCGCAGGCGCGGCGGCATCCGACATCGTCCAGCCCGGCCACGTGTTCCCGCTTATCGCGCAGGATGGCGGCGTGCTGGTGCGCGCCGGGCATACCGAAGCCTGCTGCGATCTTGCGCGCCTCGCGGGGCTCACGCCGGTGGCGGTACTGTGCGAAATCATGCGCGAGGACGGCACCATGGCGCGATTGCCCGACCTGATGCAGTTCGCCGCCGAGCACAAGCTCAAAATCGGCACCATCGCCGACCTGATCGAATATCGCGGCCGCAACGAGTCGCTGGTGCAGCGCGGCCAGCAGCGCGACATCGAGACCGCGTGGGGCCGCTTCCGGCTGGTCGCCTTCCGCGACCTGCCGACCGGCGCCACACACCTCGCGCTGACGCTGGGCAAGATCGACCGCAAGAAGGAAACCCTGGTACGCGTGCACGAGCCGCTCTCGGTCCTCGACCTGCTCGACGCGGGCAAGGGCGGCCATTCCTGGGGCGTGGGCGAGGCGCTGACGGAGATCGAGCGCGCCGGCAGAGGCGTGCTGGTGCTGCTGAACTGCTCGCAGAGCGACGAAGCGCTGCAGGCGCAGCTCGCGGGCGACCGCCCGGCGCGGCAGGGCCGCAGCATGGACCTGCGGACCTACGGTATCGGCGCGCAGATCCTGCGCGACCTGGGCGTCGGCAAGATGCGGCTGATGGCCGCTCCGCGCAAGATGCCGAGCATGACCGGCTTCGGCCTCGAGGTCACGGGCTACGCCGAACGAGAGCGGAAGTGACCGCGCCGCTCGCCGGTGCGGTCCCTGTCGACGCGCCGCGCCTCGGCATCGTACATTCCCGCTTCAACGAAGAGATCTGCAATGCGCTGCTCGAAACGGCGCGCGCCGAGCTGAGGCAGGCCGGCGCCGAGGCCGAGTTCGTCGCAGTCGCCGGCGCTCTCGAGATTCCGCTAGCGCTGCAGTGGCTGGCGCAATCCGGCCGCTTCCACGCGCTGGTGGCGATCGGCGCGGTGATCCGGGGCGATACTTACCACTTCGAGGTGGTCGCCAATGAATCCGCGCGCGGCGTGTCGGAAGTGGCCCTGGAGAGCGGCCTGCCGGTCGCTAACGGCATCCTCACCACGGATACCGAGGCGCAGGCACTCGCGCGCAAGGAAAAGGGCGCGGAAGCGGTGCGCGTCGCGCTCGAGATGGTGCGCCTGCGCCGGGAGTTGGCGCAAAAATGGCGGTAAAGAATGCCAAGGCAGCGGCGCGCCGGCGCGCGCGCGAGATTGCGCTGCAGGCGCTCTATGCCTGGAAGCTGCAGGGCGCCGTCGACGCAAGTGCGGCGCTGGCGCACGCGCAGACCCTGGAAGGCTGGGAGCGCTGCGACCAGGCATTCGCTGCGCAGCTGGTCGCGGAGGTGGTCCGGCAGCATGAAAGCCTCGAAGGCAGGATCGTGCCCCACCTCGACCGCAGCCTTGCCTCGCTGTCGCCGGTCGAGCGCGTGATCCTGCTGATCGGCGTCTACGAACTGTCGGAGCGGCTGGAAACGCCGTTCCGGGTGGTGTTGAACGAGGCGATCGAACTCGGCAAGAGCTTCGGCGGTACCGACGGGCACAAGTTCGTCAATGGCGTGCTGGAAAAGCTCGCCGTGGAGCTGCGCGCCCAAGAAATCGCCCGGGTCCGCCAGGCCGTCTGACGGCGTGCCGTCCGAATTTGAACTGATCCGCAAGTATTTCGATCGCCCCGCGCCCAGCGCGGCGCTGGGGGTCGGCGACGACGCGGCCCTGCTGCGGCCGAACGCCGGCATGGAGCTCGCCGTGTCCACCGACCTGCTGCTCGAAGGCCGGCATTTCCGCGTCGGCGCGGATGCGCGCAGGCTCGGCCACAAGTCGCTCGCTGTGAACCTTTCCGACATGGCGGCGATGGGCGCGGCGCCACGCTGGGCGACGCTCGCGCTGTCGTTGCCTTCCGCGGACGAAGCCTGGCTGGAAGGATTCGCGCGCGGCTTCTTCGCGCTGGCCGCGCGTTTCGAGGTCGATCTCATCGGCGGCGACACCGTGCGCGGGCCGGCGGGGTCTCCCATCGGCGTGTGCGTCACCATCATGGGAGAAGTGCCGCGCGGGCTCGCGCTCTACCGCGCCGGCGCGGCGCCGGGCGACGATATCTGGGTCTCGGGCGAGCTGGGCGGCGCCGCGCTCGGCCTCGCACGATGCGGAAATGCCGCGGCGGCGCAGCGTTTGGACGAGCCCGAGCCGCGCGTCGAACTGGGCGAGCGGCTGCGCGGCATCGCCAGCGCGGCGATCGACGTCTCCGACGGGTTCGCGCAGGACCTCGGCCACATCCTCGAGCGCTCGGGTGTGGGCGCCGTGGTGGAATACGAGCGCCTGCCGCGTTTCGCGGGAGCGGACGCGAGGCAGGTGCTTGCCGGGGGAGACGACTATGAACTGGTGTTTACCGCGCGGCAGGAACGTCGCGCGGAAATCGAATTGCTTTCGAAGGAGCTGGGCCTCGGCCTTGCGCGCGTGGGATCGATCCAGAAGGGCGAAGCCGGGCTCCAGGTGCTGGACGGCGAGCGCAGGCCGATCGCGATCGAGCGCGGCTTCGACCACTTCCCGCCATGACCCTCGTTCGGCCCCGCGCCTCTTTCGCCTTCAGCCATCCGGCGCACTTCATCGCGCTCGGCTTCGGCGCCGGGTTGTCTCCCTGGGCGCCGGGCACCGCGGGCACCTTGCTCGCGTTGCCGCTCTGGTGGCTGCTCGGCGGCGCCGACTGGACGGATGATCCTCTGATCCTGATGCCCGTGCTCGCCGTACTGTTTGGATTGGGCATCTGGGCCTGTGAACGCACCGGGCGCGATCTTGGCGTCGCCGACCATGGCGCGATGTGCTGGGACGAGGTGGTCGCGTTCCTTCTGGTGCTTGCGCTGGCGCCTGCCGATCCGTGGTGGCAGGTGGCGGCGTTCGCCCTGTTCCGCGCTTTCGACATCGTGAAGCCGCCGCCGATCCGGCAGATGGAGATGCGCTTCAAGGGCGGATTTGGCGTGATGTTCGACGACCTGCTGTCGGCGGGGTATACGCTTCTGGTATTGGCGATCGCGAAAAGGATTTTCTTTTGATCCAGAAGCTGGCAAGGCAACTGGGGAAGAAGCTCAAGGCAAACCGTTCGATGCTGGTCACGGCGGAATCGTGCACCGGCGGATGGGTTTCGCAGGCGGTCACTTCGATCGCGGGATCCTCGGCGTGGTTCGAGCGCGGGTACGTGACCTACTCGAATGCCGCCAAGCGCGAGGCGCTCGGCGTCGCGAAGAAGACGCTGCTGCGCCACGGCGCGGTCAGCGAACCCACAGCGCGCGAAATGGCGCGTGGCGCGCTTAAGCGCGGTCGCGGCACGATGGCGCTAGCGATTACCGGCATCGCCGGCCCGGGCGGCGGCGCGCCGGGCAAGCCGGTCGGCACAGTTTGCTTTGCCTGGGCGCAGGGGCGCAAAATTCGCAGTGAAACGAAACATTTCCGGGGCGGGCGGACGAGCGTGCGCCGTCAGTCCGTAGTCCACGCCTTGCGCGGGGTAATGAAATGGCTTTGAGCGTGAATGCCATCCGTCCGGCGGCCGTCGCTGGCATGTTCTATCCGGGCAATGCGCCGCAGCTTGCCGCGGAAGTCGGTGAGTTGCTCGACGGCATCGAGAATTTCGAGCCGAAGCTCGGCTATCCGAAGGCCCTGATCGTTCCGCACGCCGGCTATGTCTACTCGGGCCCGATCGCCGCGCGCGCCTACGATGAGCTCGCGGCGGCGCGCGGAGTCGTCAAGCGTGTGGTGCTGCTCGGTCCTTCGCACTATGTCGCCGGACGCGGGCTCGCGCTGCCCGTGGCCGAGGTATTCGAGACGCCGCTCGGCCGCATCCCGGTGGACGCCGAAGCAGTACGCTCGCTCTCCGACCTGCCGCAGGTCGTGCAAAGCGCGCCTGCGCACGCGCAGGAGCATTCGCTGGAAGTGCAGCTGCCGTTCCTGCAGAAGGTTCTCGGCGATTTCTCGCTGGTGCCGCTGTCGGTGGGCGCCGCCACCAATGAAGAAGTGGCGCAGGTACTTGAGCGCCTCTGGGGCGGGCCGGAAACACTGGTCGTGATCAGCACCGACCTATCGCACTACCACGCCTATGATGACGCGCGCCGCATCGATGGCGCGACGCTGCGGCGCATTCAGGGTTGTGCGACCGACCTAAATCACGATGAAGCCTGCGGCGCGACCGCGCTGAACGGTTTTCTCGGCCTTTGCCGCGCGAAGAATCTCTCCGTACGCCTGCTCGCTGCCTGCAACTCGGGCGACACCGCGGGCGGCAAGGCGCGCGTGGTCGGCTACTCGGCGCTGTCCGTGTACGAGAGTGAAACGCCGGGCGGCGCGGCTGCCGGACGCACGCTCATCGAGATCGCCAGGGGCGCCATCGCCAACGGCCTTGGCCTGAGTTCGGTGCCGGTAAAGCGCAACCACCTGTCGTGGCTGCTGCAGCCGGGCGCGACCTTCGTTACGCTCACCAAGGACGGCCAGCTGCGCGGCTGCATCGGCAGCCTTTCCGCCTCGCGGCCGCTGGGCCAGGATGTCGCCTCGAACGCGCGCGCGGCGGCGTTCGAGGATCCGCGCTTCCCCAAGATGACGCGCGACGAATGGCCGCGCTGCAAGCTGGAGGTGTCGCTGCTGTCGGCCGCCAAGCCGATCCGCTTCGCGGACGAGGCCGACCTGTATCAGCAGATCGTCGCCGGCGAAGACGGCCTGATCCTTGAGTGCGAGGGCAAGCGGGCGACCTACCTGCCGCAGGTCTGGGAGGTACTCCCCGACAAGCGCAGCTTCATGCTGGAACTGCTGAAGAAGGCCGGCCTGCCGGAGGACACGCGCCTCGCGCACTGCAAGATCTCGCGTTACCGGGTCGCGAAATTCGCCTGACATGGCATCGACGGACGCGCGCCCGCACAGGAACGCACCGGAAACTCGTTGGTGGCACACCCTGCCGGACGGCCGCATCCAGTGCGATCTTTGCCCTCGCGACTGCCGCTTGCACGAAGGCCAGCGCGGAATGTGCTTCGTGCGCAAGATGGAGCAGGGGCGCATGGTGCTCACCACCTATGGGCGTTCGTCGGGCTTCTGCGTCGACCCGGTGGAGAAAAAGCCGCTAAACCAGTTCTATCCCGGCAGCAGCATCCTTTCCTTCGGCACCGCCGGATGCAACCTCGCCTGCAAGTTCTGCCAGAACTGGGACATCTCCAAGTCGAAGGAAATGGACCGCCTGATGGATGAAGCCTCGCCGGAGGCCATCGCCGATGCAGCAGTACGGCTCGGATGCAAGTCGGTGGCCTTTACCTACAACGACCCGGTGATCTTCGCGGAGTATGCGATGGACATCGCCGATGCCTGCCGCGCGCGCAGCGTAAAGGCGGTGGCGGTGACCGCCGGCTACATCCATCCGGCGGCGCGGCGCGAGTTCTACGCGAAGATGGACGCGGCCAACGTCGACCTGAAGGCGTTCACCGACGATTTCTACTACCGCATTTGTGGTGGCAGGCTCCAACCCGTGCTCGACACACTCGGATACCTGGTGAAGGAGACTGAAGTCTGGACGGAGATCACGACGTTGCTGATCCCGGGCAAAAACGATTCGGATGACGAACTGAGAGCCGAATGCAAATGGATCATGCAGAACCTCGGGCCCGACGTGCCGCTGCATTTCACGGCTTTCCATCCCGATTGGAAGATGACGGAGATCGAACGTACGCCGAAGGAGACATTGGCGCGCGCCCGCGGGATTGCGCGCCTGGCCGGGCTGCGCTACGTCTATACCGGCAACGTACATGACGAGGAGGGTGGATCGACCTATTGCCCATCCTGCGAGAACGCGGTGGTCGTGCGCGACTGGTACGAAATCCGCAGCTACCGCCTCAGCGACGAAGGTGCCTGCATGCACTGCGGCGCGAAGCTCGCTGGTCGCTTCGGTAAATTCGGCAAGCCCTTCGGCTCGAAACGCATCCCCGTCCGTTTGGGGGTGAATTTAGGGGGTCAGAGCAACAGTTCGCCCTGAGTAGCCGATCAATGCGCAACCGGCGGAAAAGTTGAACTGCCCCCTTTTTCGTCGGCACGCGACGGCTCGGTGAATTTCCTGGAAACATTCCTGTTTCGCGACGACGGCCGTTTCCGAATTCTCAGCCTCGTCGAATAGCGGGTAGTTACACGCCCAGGAAGCGCTGCAACAACTCCGGTTGTGCCTTGATTTCCTGCGCCGGGCCCTCGTGCGCGATGTGCCCGTTGTTGATGATGTAGACACGCTGCGCCAGCGCAAGCGTGGCCGCGAGATTCTGTTCCACCAGGACGATGGTCTGGCCGGCGGCGGCAAGCTCGCGGCAGACATCCATCAGGTGGTGCACGATTACGGGCGCCAGCCCCTCGAACGGTTCGTCTAGCAGGATGATCTTCGGGTCGCGGACGAGGGCGCGGGCGATCGCCAGCATCTGCTGTTCGCCGCCGGACAGGTCGGTGCCGCGGCTGCTGCGGCGGTCCCTCAGCCGCGGGAACATCTCGTAGACGCGTTCGAGCGGCCATTTCTTCGGCGCCGTGAGCGCAGCGAGAACCAGGTTTTCTTCGACGTTCAGGCTGCCGAAGACGCGCCGTTCTTCGTGCACCAGCTGCATGCCGGCGCGGGCGATGGCGTGGCTCTTCTTGCCGGCGATCTCGACGCCGTCGAGCTTCACCGAGCCGGCGCGCGGCGTTACCACGCCCATCAAGCTTTTCAGGGTCGTGCTCTTGCCTGCGCCGTTGCGGCCCAGCAGCGCCACGACCTCGTTCTTTTCGACGCGCAGCGACACGTCGAACAGGATGTGGGAATCGTCGTAGTAGCTGTTAAGACCCTTGACGTCGAGCAGGCTCATGTTGCCGCCTCGTGCACGCCGCCAAGATAAGCCTCCTGCACCTGCGCGTTGCCCTTGATCTCGTCCGGCGTGCCTTCGACCAGCACCCGGCCCTCCTGCAGTACGGTGATCCGCTCGGCGAGCTCGAACAGCGCGTCCATGTCGTGGTCGATGATGATCATGGTGCGGCCACGGCTGATCGACTTGATCAGCTTCACCGTTTCCACCCGCTCGCTCGGGCTCATGCCCGCGAGCGGTTCGTCGAGCAGCAGCAGACTGGGCGAGGCGGCGAGCGCCAGCGCCACTTCCAGCCGGCGTTTTTCCCCGTAGGCGAGCTCCGAAACCGGCGTGTCCATGCGTGTGGTCAGGCGGACCAGCTCCAGCGTGTGCCCGACCTGCTCGCGCAGGCCCGGGATGCGCTCGAGCCGGCGGAAAAGGTCCAGCCGGAACTTGCCGCGCAGCTCCGCGAGCGCCGCGATCGTCACGTTCTCGCGCACGGTCAGTTTGTTGAAGAGCTGGTTGACCTGGTAGCTCTTGGTCAGGCCGAGCTGGCAGACGTCCGTGACGTCCATGCCGGTGATGTCGCGTCCTTCGAACAGGATCTTGCCCGAGGTCGGCGGCACCTCGCAGGTCAGCATCTTGAAGAAGGTCGACTTGCCGGCGCCGTTCGGGCCGATGATGCCGCGCACCTCGCCGCGCGCGACGCTGAATTCGATGTCGGCGTTCGCCATGATGCCGCCGTAGTGCTTGGTCAAGCCGCGTGCCTCGAGGATCGGGCCGCTGTAGTCGCGCGTCTCGCGCTTGGGCGGCGGCGGCGCGCCGAGCGGCGTGGCCGGCACGGCGGTGGCTGCGACGGCGCCGCCGCTTCTTCGACGCACGAGCAGGCCGAGCAGGTCGCGTATCCCGCCGATGATGCCCTGGCGCAGGAAGCAGACGAGGATCACGAAGACCAGGCCGAGCACCAGCTTCCAGGTCGCGCCGAGCTTGAGCGTCGCCTGCAGGAAGTCCTGGAGGAAGAGCCAGACCGAGGCGCCCACCAGCGGCCCGAAGAGCGTGCCGCGGCCGCCGATCGCCGTCTGCATGACGAGCTGGCCGGAAGTCTCGAAGGTGAATGCGTCGGGCGGCATGAAGGCCTGCAGCACGCCAAGCAGCCCGCCGGCGAATCCGGCGTAGGCGGCTGCGATGACGAAGGCGGCGAGCTTGTAGCCGTGGATGTTGTGGCCGACGGCCGCGGCGCGCAGAGGGTTCTCGCGGATGGCGCGGAACACGGCGCCCACGGGCGAGCGCACGATGCGCAGCGCGATGACGATGCCGACGAAGTACCAGAACGCTAGGAAGGGGTACAGCGACCACCCGGTCGAGAAATGCACGTGCAGCGGGCCGAAGTCGAACTTGGGCGTCGGCACCCCCGGCAAGCCGTTCTCGCCGCCGGTCCATTCGGCGAGCGGGTTGAATTCGGCGAAGAAGAACACTACGGCGATCGCCACCGTGATCATGGCGAAGTAGATGCCGGTGCGGCGCAGGGCGACCAGGCCGACCAGGTAGCCGACGACGGCGGCGGCGACCATGCCGATCACGATCGCGGTGGTCACGTGCGGGAACCCGGTGCGCGTCA
>DATJYN010000089.1:0-7543 GCA_035499575.1 Burkholderiales bacterium
ACCGGGTCCGCGGGCATTAGCTGCGGGTGCGGGAAGCGCTCGTCGATGTACTCGTTGATGATGTTCGACTCGTACAGGATCAGGTCCCGCTCGACCAGCACCGGCAGGCGGTTGTACGGATTCATCACCGCGATGTCTTCGGGCTTGTTGTACATGTCCACGTCGATGACCTGGAAGTCCATGCCCTTCTCGTACAGCACGAAGCGGCAGCGGTGGCTGAAGGGATCGGTGGTGCCGGAATACAGTTGCATCATGACGCAAGGTTCCTAACGCGTGGTTCCACTACAGAGAAAAAAGCCGGGCGGCGCCCGGCTTCCAGTGCGCTAAAGCGGGTTCAGTGCACGTCCTTCCAGTATTCCTTCTTCAGCGCGTAGGCGAAGATGAACAGGATACCGAGCGCGAACAGCACCACGACGCCGAGGCGCTTGCGGTTGACCGCCGACGGCTCGCCCATGTAGACGAGGAAATTGACCAGGTCGCGTACCGTGGTGTCGTACTGCACCTCGTTCTGGGTTCCGGGCGTCAGCTGGGTCCACTGCATCTCCTGCTCGCCGCCGTGGCCACCCTCCTCCGCCTTGCCCGCTTCCTTCGACTCCCCCTTCGGCGCCGGGCCGTAGGCGCGCTCGCCCTGCAGCGTCCAGAGCACGTGCGGCATCGCCACTGTCGGGAACACTGCATTGTTCCAGCCGCTGGGCGTGGCGGGATCGCGATAGAAGGTGCGCAGGTATGTATAGATCCAGTCCGCGCCGCGCGCTCGCGCGACCACGCTCAGGTCGGGCGGCGCGACGCCGAACATGGCCTTGCCGTCCTTCGCCTGCAGCGCGACCTTCATCGTGTCGCCGACCTTGGCGTCGGTGAACAGCAGGTTGTCGCGGATTTCCGCCTCGGTCAGGCCGAGGTCGGTGAGCCGGTTGTAGCGCATGAATTGCGCGCCGTGGCAGTTGAGGCAGTAATTGACGAAGGTGCGCGCTCCCGACTGCAGGCTGAGCAGGTCCTTCGGGTCGATCGGCGCGTGGTCGAGCCGGTAGCCGTCTTCCGAGGCCTGCGCGGAAAAAACGGCCAGGACGGGAACCAGGGCAAGCGCGAGCAACAGTTTTTTCATCGTGCGCCTCACATCGTCACCCGTTCGGGAACTGGCTTGGTTTTGTCGATCGACGTGTACCACGGCATCAGGAAGAAAAACGCGAAGTAGATCAGCGACAGGATGCGCGCCGCGACCGTCGCGCGGTCGGCGTGTCCGAGCCAAGCGCCGGCCTGGCCCCACACCGTCACCGGCTCGGTGCCGAGGTAGCCCAGCACCAGGAAGGTGACGACGAAGATCGCCAGCGCGCTTTTGTAGAGCACGCCGCGGTAGCGGATCGACTTTACAGGGCTGCGGTCGAGCCAGGGCAGGAAAAAGAGGATCAGCGTCGCGATGCCCATCGCCATCACGCCCGGGAACTGCGAATTGAACAGCGGCGGCACCGCGCGCAGGATCGAGTAGTAGGGCGTGAAATACCA
This sequence comes from Burkholderiales bacterium, assembly GCA_035499575.1. Lineage (GTDB taxonomy): Bacteria > Pseudomonadota > Gammaproteobacteria > Burkholderiales > SG8-39 > RBG-16-66-20. Next base: position 1,501 of record DATJYN010000089.1, read on the forward strand.
GACCGGCGCGATGTGCGGCGGCGTCTTCAGCGGGTCGGCGGGGTTGAAGTTGTTGTACTCGAGGAAGTAGCCGCCCATTTCCGGCAGGAAGAACAGGACCGCGCAGAACACCGCGAGGAACACCACCGCGCCGGCAAGATCCTTCACCGTGTAGTAGGGATGGAACGGAATGCCGTCCAGCGGGTGGCCGTCGGGCCCCTTGTGTTTCTTGATCTCGACACCGTCCGGGTTGTTCGAGCCGACGTCGTGCAGCGCGAGGATGTGCGCAGCCACGAGGCCCAGCAGCACCAGCGGGATGGCGATCACGTGCATGGCGAAAAAGCGGTTCAGCGTCGCGTCGCCCACCACGTAGTCGCCGCGGATCCAGAGCGACAGGTCCGGTCCGATGAACGGGATGGTGCCGAACAGGTTCACGATCACCTGCGCGCCCCAGTAGGACATCTGGCCCCAGGGCAGCAGGTAGCCGAAGAAGGCCTCGGCCATCAGCGTGAGGTAGATCAGCACGCCGAAGATCCAGACCAGTTCCCGCGGCTGCTTGAACGAGCCGTACAGCAGCCCGCGGAACATGTGCAGGTAGACGACGACGAAGAACGCCGAGGCGCCGGTGGAATGGATGTAGCGGATGATCCAGCCGCCCGGCACGTCGCGCATGATGTACTCGACCGAGCCGAAGGCGAGCGCGGCGTCGGGCTTGTAGTTCATGGTCAGGAAGATGCCCGAGACGATCTGGATCGCGAGCACCAGGATCGACAGCGCGCCGAAGAAATACCAGAAGTTGAAGTTTTTCGGCGCATAGTACTCCGCCATGTGCTTGCGGTATTCCTCGGCGACCGTGGGCATCCTCGCGTCGAACCAATCCCACAGCGCCATCAGACGGCTGGCCATGTGCTACGCCCCTTTCTTGTCGTCGCCGATCAGCAGTCTGCCGTCGGAGAGGTAGGTGTACGGCGGCACCTCGAGATTGATCGGCGCCGGGGAACCCTTGAACACGCGGCCGGCCAGATCGAATTTGGAGCCGTGGCAGGGGCAAAGGAACCCGCCCGACCAGTCGCTGCCCATCTCGCCCTTGTCATCCGCAGCCTTCGGTTGCGGCGAACAGCCCAGGTGCGTGCAGATGCCGACCAGCACGAGGAACTCCGGCTTGATTGAACGGTATTCGTTCTTTGCGTACTCCGGCTGCTGATCCACTTCGGATTTCGGGTCCGAAACCTTGCCGTCGTCCTTGGCCACGGACTCCAGCATCTCCTTGGTCCGGCGCATGATCCACACGGGCTTGCCGCGCCACTCGACAATCTTCATTTCCCCCGGCGCAATGCCGGCGATATCAGCTTCCACCGGCGCACCGGCCGCTTTGGCGCGCTCCGAGGGCCACCAGCTCCAGGCAAACGGCACGGCGACCGCCGCGCCCGCTGCACCGCCGACGACGGCAGTGGCGGCGATCAGGTTGCGCCGCGTCTTGTTGATCTTTTTTTCGTTCATGTCGGGGGACTGGGAGTGAGGGACTCTGAAAGGAAACGCGATTTTATCGGGATGCCTAGGGAAAGTCCACGTTTTCACGGCTAAGTAACTAAAACAAAAGGTGAAATATGATAAATTGGCCGGCTCGATGCGACGCCTCTGGATCATCTTTTCGCAGACCGCCACCCTCTGCCTGGCGGTGCTGTTCGTGGTCTCGACGCTGAAGCCCGAGTGGCTGCCGTCGCGCGCGCCGGGCACGCCTGGAGCACCGCAGGTGGCCGTGGTCGAGCAAGAAGCACCGGCCGGCGCCAGCGCGCCGCGCACGGACTCGCACAACGCGGCGGTGAGAAAGGCGATGCCCTCGGTGGTGAACATCTCCACCTCGAAGGAAGTGCGCCTGCCGCGCAACTCGCCGCTCTACGAACTGCGCCGCTTCCTCGGCGACGACCCGCAAAAGGCCACCAGCCTGGGCTCGGGGGTGATCGTCAGCGCGAGCGGCTACATCCTCACCAACAACCACGTCGTCGAGGCGGCCGACGAAATCGAAGTCTCGCTCTCGGACGGCAAGAAGCTGCTCGCCACCGTGGTGGGCAACGATCCAGAGACCGATCTCGCGGTGCTGCATATCGAAGCCAAGGACCTGCCGGCGACCACCTTCGGTTCCTCCGACACGCTGCGCGTCGGCGATGTCGTGCTGGCGATCGGCAATCCCTTCGGCTTCGGCCAGACGGTGACGCACGGCATCGTCTCCGCGCTCGGCCGCTCGGGCCTCGGCATCAATGTATTCGAGAATTTCATCCAGACCGATGCCGCCATCAACCCGGGCAATTCGGGCGGTGCGCTGATCGACGGGAGCGGCAACCTGGTCGGCATCAACACCGCGATCTTCTCGCGCAGCGGCGGTTCGGTGGGCATCGGCTTCGCGACGCCGGTTTCGACCGCCAAGATGGTGCTGGAGCAGATCGTCAAGAACGGCACCGTGACGCGGGGCTGGATCGGCGTCGAACTCGCGCCGGTGACGCCGGCGCTGGCCGAGTCCTTCAACCTGGGCACCACCGAGGGCGCCATCATCAACGGCGTGCTGAGCGGCGGCCCTGCCGACAAGGCGGGCGTCAAGCCGGGCGACGTGCTGGTATCGATCGACGGCAAGCCGATCGCCGATCCACAGGGCGTGCTGAACGTGGTGACCGCCATCGCGCCGGGCAGCGCCGCGAAAGTGAAATTGAAGCGCAAGGGCCAGGACCTCGAGATCGCCGTGGCCGTCGGGCGCCGTCCGAAGCCGCCGGCGAAACCCGAATGAACAAGCGCCGCGCGCCCGCCGCCCCGCTGCCGCGCGACGCGGCCAGCATCCACCGGCTCGCGGCGCGCTCGATGTTCGACCTGTTCTCCAGCCTGAGCCAGGGAATGATGCTGGTCGACCGCGCCGGCCGCGTGGTATGGATCAACGAAGGCTACAAGCGCTTCCTGCCGGCTCTCGGTTTCGCGAGCGCGGAGCAGTTCGTCGGCCGGCCCGTCGAGGAAGTGGTGCCGAACACGCAGATGCACCACGTGCTCGAGACCGGCAAGCCGATCCTGATTGACCTGCTCACCAACAAGGCCGGCACCTTCGTGGTCTCGCGCATCCCGCTGCGCAACGACGCGGGCGAAGTGATCGGCGCCATCGGCATGGTGCTGTTCGACCATCCCGAAACCACGCTGCAGCCGCTGATCGCCAAGTTCGCGCACCTGCAGCAGGATCTGGACGACGCGCGTCGCGAGCTCGCCGCGCAGCGCCGCAGCAAGTACACCTTCGCCAGCTTCATCGGCTCGAGTCCGGCAGCGCTGGAGGTCAAGCGCCAGGCCCGCCGCGCCGCACAGACCGATTCCACGGTGCTGCTGCTGGGCGAAACCGGCACCGGCAAGGAACTGCTCGCGCACGCGATCCACGCGGCCTCGGCACGCGCCGCGCGCCCGTTCGTCGGCGTCAACCTGGCGGCGGTCCCGGAGACATTGCTCGAGGCGGAGTTCTTCGGCGTTGCGCCCGGCGCCTACACTGGCGCCGACCGTAAGGCGCGCGACGGCAAGTTCAGGCTCGCGGACAGAGGCACGCTATTCCTCGACGAGGCGGGCGACATGCCGCTTGCGTTGCAGGCGAAGCTGCTGCGCGCGCTGCAGGAGCAGGAGATCGAGCCGCTTGGCTCGAACAAGGTGATCAAGGTGGACGTGCGCGTGATCGCTGCCACCAGCCGCGACCTGAAGGCGATGGTCGCCGAGGGCCGCTTTCGCGAGGATCTCTATTACCGGCTGAGCGTGCTGCCGGTCCGGCTGCCGGCGCTGCGCGACCGGCTCTCCGACCTGGAAGCGCTCGCGGAGAACCTGCTCGAATCCATCGCCGCGCGCACCGGCATGCCGCAGCGCGAGCTCACCCCTTCCGCGCTCGCCGCGCTGGCCGCGCATCGCTGGCCCGGCAACATCCGCGAGCTGCGCAACGCGCTCGAACAGGCGGCGATGCTGACCGACCATCCGCGCCTGACGGCGGAGGATTTCGTGCAGGTGCTGCCGGGGCCCGCGGTGCATGCCGATGCGGCAAAGGCGGGCCAGTTGCGTCCCCTGCCGCAGCTCATTGCCGAACTGGAGCGCAGCTCGATCCAGTCCGCCCTGGTCGCGACCGGCGGCAACAAGGTGTCCGCCGCCCGCCTGCTTGGCATCTCGCGCGCCACGCTTTACGAAAAGCTCGGCGCCCTGAAGTAATTGTATGCATTCCGGACGATATGTATAAACTTCAGACACTTGTTTGTCTTGTATTCAGACACAAAGGCCGCTGATTTCATTCCCCGCCCAGAAAAATCAGCGGCTTGGTTCCTGGCATCGCGATTGCGACAGGCAAGTCCGGCACTAAAAAATTAATTCCAATCCCTAGGAGGGAGCATGAACCGCCTGATCACCCTGCTCGCCGCAGCCACGCTGGCGGGCGCCACTGTCCTCGCCTGCGCCCAGGACATCAAGATCGCGCACGTCTATGACAAGACCGGGCCGCTCGAGGCCTATGCCAAGCAGACGCAAGCCGGCCTGATGCTCGGCCTGGAATACGCCACCGGCGGCACGATGAGCGTGCTCGGCCGCAAGATCGTGATCCTCGAGAAGGACGCGCAGTTCAAGCCGGACGTCGCCAAGTCGGCGCTCGCCTCGGCCTACGGCGACGACAAGGCCGACCTGGCCATCGGGCCCACCTTCTCCGCCTCCGGCCTGGCGATGCTGCCGGTCGCCGAGGAGTACAAGAAGATCCTGCTGGTCGAGCCGGCGGTGGCCGATTCCATCACCGGCGAGAAGTGGAACCGCTACATATTCCGTACCGGCCGCAATTCCACGCAGGACGCGGTCGCCGGCACCGTCACCTTGCCGGCCAACGCGCAGATCGCGATGCTCGCGCAGGACTATGCCTTCGGGCGCGACGGCGTCAAGGCCTTCAAGGAAGCGCTCGCGGCCGTCGGCAGCAAGGCGCAGATCGTGCACGAGGAGTACGTCCCGCAGGCGACTACTGACTTCACTGCGCCGGCGCAACGCATGTTCGACGTGCTGAAAGACAAGCCCGGCACGCGCATCATCGCCATCATCTGGGCGGGCGCGAACCCGGTGACCAAGCTCGCCGACATGAAGCCCGAGCGCTTCAACATCCACCTCGCGCCTGGCGGCAACATCCTGCCGGTGATGAAGACCTGGAAGGATCTCGCCGGCGTCGAGGGCGCGATCTACTACTACTACGGGTTCCCGAAGAACAAGATGAACGACTGGCTGGTCGCCGAGCACAAGAAGCGCTACGCCGGCGCACTGCCCGATTTCTTCACTGCCGGCGGCATGGCGGCCGGCGTGGCGGTGGTCGAGGCGATCAAGAAGGCCGGCGGTACCGACACCGAGAAGCTGATCGCCGCGATGGAAGGCATGAGCTTCGAGACACCGAAGGGCACCATGACCTTCCGCAAGGAAGACCACCAGGCGATGCAGTCGATGTACCACTTCCGCATCAAGAAGGCGCAGGCCAGCGAATGGGACCTGCTCGAGTTGGTGCGCGAAATCCCGGCGCAAGAGATCCCGGTTCCCATCCGCAACAAGCGATAGCGCGGGTCTCGCGGGACGGGAAGGAACATGGCAGGCGAGCACCCTGTCCTGGAGACGCGCGGCCTGACGATCCGCTTCGGTGGCCACGTTGCGGTCAATGCGGTCAGCTGCCGCTTCGAGCCAGGCTCGCTGACCGCGATCGTCGGTCCGAACGGCGCGGGCAAGACCACCTACTTCAATCTGGTATCGGGCCAGCTGCGCGCCTCCGCCGGCCAGGTGCTGCTCTATGGCGAGGACGTGACGCGCGATGCCGCGCCGGTGCGCACGCGCAAGGGCATGGGCCGCGCTTTCCAGCTCACCAACCTGTTCCCCGGCCTGACGGTCCTGGAGAACGTCCGTCTCGCGGTGCAGGCGCGCGCCGGCCTGGGGCTGAACCTGGTCTCGATGTGGGCCAGCCACGTCGAGCTGACCGAGAAGGCCGAGCACTTCCTCGAGCGCGTGGCGCTCGCCGGGCGGCAGGCGACGCCCGCCTCTGAGCTCTCGCACGGCG
>DATJYN010000090.1:0-10721 GCA_035499575.1 Burkholderiales bacterium
CGGTGATGCCGATGTACAGGCCGAGGTCGAGGTAGGAATGCAGCTCGGCTTTTTCGCCGGTGAAACAGTGGGCGACAGCCTTCGGCAATGAATAGGTTTTCAGAATTTCCGCGAACCGGGGAAAGGCTTCCCTGGAATGCAGAAACAGGGACTTTTTCAATTCGCATGCCAGTTCGACCTGCGCTTCGAACCATTTCTCCTGGTCCGGGTGCGGCGAATAGTTGCGGTTGAAGTCCAGGCCGCATTCGCCAATCGCCACCACGCCCGGCTGCCGCGCCAGCACGCGCAGGGCGGGAATGGTGGTGGCGTCGCACTCGCGCGCGTGGTGCGGATGCACGCCCGCCGTCGCAAAGACTTTTCCCGGGTATGCGCTCGAAACTTTCAGGGCGTGCGTGCTTTCAGGCACGGACGTCCCGGTCACGACGATCGATCTCACCCCGGCATCATGCGCACGCGCAAGTACCTCGGGCAGGTCGCCGTGGAACGCGGGATGCGTGAGATTCGCACCTATGTCGATGAGAGAACTGCGGAGCTGCATTGCGCGCGCGGAGTATATACTCGCTGCGACATGCCGACCCGCGACGCTGCGCTCGAAATCGAGACTCTGGCGCAGGGTCCGGTGCAGGTCCGCGTGCGGGCGAGCGGGGAGTGGACCTTCAGGGGCCTCAAGGAACACCAGGCGGAGCTCGCGCGCCGCCTCGCCGACCTCGAAAAGCATCCGGCCGACCGCATCGCCTGGGACCTGGGCGCCGTCGGCGAACTCGACGACGCCGGCGCGGTCTGGCTCGCCAGGGCGCTGCGCGGCTCGCGCCACATCGAGGCCTCCGCGCGCCACCGGGAGATCCTGGACCAGATCAGCGCGGGCATCAGGGCGCCGGTCGAGCGCGAGCGCTTCGACCCGCTGTCGGGCGTGGTCTGGACCGGAGAGGCCGCCGCGCATGCGATCGAGCATTTCCGCGACGGCATCGCGCTGCTCGGACAGCTCACGCTGGACCTCGCCGGCGTGCTGCGGCGGCCGAGGGAGTTCCCGCTGCGCGAGTTTTCCGCGGGCATCTACCGCGCGGGAGTCACCGCGCTGCCGGTGACGATGCTGGTGGGTTTCCTCGTCGGCGTCGTGCTCACTTATCTGTCGGCGCTGCAATTGAAGAAATACGGCGCGGACCTGCTGGTGATCAACATCGTCGGCGTGGGCGTGGTGCGCGAACTCGGGCCGATGCTGGCCTCGATCATTTCGGCCGGCCGCTCCGGGTCGGCGATCACGGCGCAGCTGGGCGTGATGCGCGTGACGGAGGAAGTGGAAGCGCTCTCCGTCATGGGCATCTCCATCACCACGCGCCTGATCCTGCCGCGCGTGCTCGGGCTGGCGGTCGCGCTGCCGCTGGTGAGTTTCTGCACGGACATCGCCGCGCTGGCGGGCGGCATGCTGGTGTCGAACTTCACGCTGGGCATATCGCCCGGCGCCTTCCTGCAGGCCCTGCCGGACGCGGTGGAGGTGGTCAATTTCTGGATCGGCATCGGCAAGTCGGCGGCGTTCGGCTTCGCGGTCGCTTTCGTCGCCTGCCATTACGGCCTGCGCGTGCTGCCGAATACCGACAGCCTCGCGGTCGGCGTCACGCGCTCGGTGGTAGCGTCGATCACCTGCGTGATCATCATGGACGCGGTGTTCGCGATCATGTTCCGGAACCTGGGCTGACATGGCCGAAGCCGCCGACGGCGCGGAGCAGTACGTCATCGATATCGAGAACCTGGTCAACACGGTCGGCCAGGGCCTGATCCTGCACAAGGACCTGAACTTCAAGGTGCGGCGCGACGAAGTGATGTCGCTGGTCGGCGGCTCCGGCAGCGGCAAGACGCAGCTGGTGCGCGTGATCCTCGGCCTGAAGCGGCCGGCGGCCGGCATCGTGCGGGTGTTCGGCGTCTCCTGGGACGACCCGAACGCGAAGAAGGTGCGCGACGCGCGCCGGCGCATGGGCATGCTGTTCCAGAACGGCGCGCTGTATTCGGCGCTCACCGTCTACGACAACATCGCCTTCCCGCTGCGCGAGCGCGGCGGCCTGGACGAGGAGGCGATCCGCGCGATCGTCAACACCAAGCTCGCCCAGGTCGAGCTCGAGCCGGCGCACGGCAAGCTGCTGCCGGCCAACCTGTCGGGCGGGATGGTCAAGCGGGTGTCGCTGGCGAGGGCGCTGGCGCTGGCGCCGGACCTGCTGATCCTGGACGAGCCGACCGCGGGCCTCGACCCGGACCGTTCCGAAGGCTTCGTGCGCCTGATCAAGCGCCTGCGCGAGGACCACCGCTTCGCCGTGCTGATGGTGACGCACGACCTGGACACGCTGTACGAGCTCACCGACCGCGTCGCCGTGCTCGCCGACCAGCATATAATCGCCTGCGATACGCTCGCGGCAGTGCGCGAGATGGATCATCGCTTCGTGCAGAATTTCTTCGGGGGGGAACGGGGTCGCCGCGCGCTGGGTCACGGCGCGGCATCCGGGCCTGAGAACATGGAAAGCCGCGTGTAATGGAAAGCCGGGCCTATGCGCTGATCACGGGGCTGTTCGTGCTCGGCATTGCCGCCTGCATCGTGGTCTGGGCGCAATGGCTCTCCAAGACGCCCATCGCGCGCACCTCGTACCGTGTCGTCGCAACGGTGGCGGTCTCAGGCCTGAACCCGGAGGCGCAGGTGCGTTACCGCGGCATCAGCGTCGGACGCGTGAGCGCGATCGGGCTGGACCCGAAGGATCCGCGCCGCATCCTGGTCGACATCGAGGTGGACAGCGGCATCCCGATCACCAAGGGTACCTACGCGCAACTCGGCATGGAGGGCATCACCGGCATCGCCTACGTGCAGCTGCACGACGACTACAAGAACATGGAACTTGCCGCGAAGGGCCCGGACGGCGTCGTTGAATTGCCGCTGCGGCCGGCGTTCCTGGACGTCCTCGCCGACGGCGCCGAGGGCACGATCCAGGATGCGCGCCAGCTGATCAACAGCCTGAACGAACTCATGACGCCGGACAACCGCAAGCACATCGCCGCGACGCTGGCGTCGCTGGAGAAGATTTCAGCCAACCTCGACGTGGCGGCCGCGCGCCTGCCGGCGACGATCGCGCGCGTCGACGGCTGGCTGTCGGACGAGAACCGGCAACTCGCCACCGGCACCCTGAAGAACCTCAACGAAACCGCCAGGGACCTGCCGCAGCTCGCGCGCGAGACGCAGCAGCTGGTGAAGGATGCGCGCGATCTGGTCGGCCAGGCGGGCAAGCTGGCGGGCGACGCGGACGGCGTCGCCAGTTCGGTGCGCGACGACACCCTGCCGCGCATCAATGCGCTGGCCGAGCAGGTGGAGCGCGACTCGCAGCGCGTCGGGCGCCTTGCGCTGCAGCTCGACCGCGACCCGCAGAGCCTGCTGTTCGGCAAGCAGCCCGCCATGCGGCCCGGGCCCGGCGAGGCGGGATTCAAATGAAGCTGAAAAACCTGTGCATCTTTCTCCTGCTGGCCGGCTGCAGCAGCTCCACGCCGCCCGAGCCGCGCACCTACGACCTCGGCCTGAGCGCACCGAGCACCCGGTTGCCCGCGGCGCGCATCGGCGCCGTGCGCGCGGTCGCGCCCTTCGATGCCGCCGACATGCAATACCGGCTGGCCTATCGCAATGCCGCCGAAATCGCGCCGTTTGCCAACAGTCGCTGGGCAGCAGCGCCGGCGGACATGCTGCGCAAGCAGCTGCTGCGCGCCTCCGGCGACGGCAACGGCAGGTGCACGATCGCGGTCGAAATCCAGGAATTCACCCAGGTCTTCACCGCCGAGGCGGAGAGCGAGGCGCGCGTCGAGATGCGCGTCTCCGCCTACGTCGGGGCGAGCGCCCGTTCGCGGCAACTTTCGGTGATTGAAGCCAAGGCCGGCCCGGACGCGATCAGCGGAGCCGCGGCCTTCTCGCGTGCGGTCGACCGCGCCATCGGCGAAATCGGCGCCTGGGTCGGCGCGCAGCCGGACTGCCGCTAGAGCTTCTTCAGTCGATAAAGGAGTTCGAGTGCTTCGCGCGGCGTGAGTTCGTCCGGATTCACCGCCTGCAGCGCATCGCGTAGTTCATCCGTCTCGGGTTCCTTCGCTTCTTCGGTTTTCGCGAACAGGTCGTTCTGCCCGCCGCGCTCGAGGCTTTGCTGCTCCAGCAGGTCGAGGTGTTTTTTCGCCTGGCGGATCACCGGTTTCGGCACGCCGGCGAGCGCGGCGACCTGCAGGCCGTAGCTGCGGTCGGCCGGGCCTTCCTCGACCGCGTGCAGGAATACGATCGAATCGCCGTGCTCGACCGCGTCGAGGTGGATGTTGGCTGCGGTCTTGTAGTCGAGCGCGAGGCGGGTGAGTTCGAAGTAATGCGTGGCAAAAAGCGTCAGCGCCTTGTTCTTTTCCAGCAGGAACCTGCCGATCGCCCAGGCGAGCGCCAGTCCGTCGAAGGTGGAGGTGCCGCGGCCGATCTCGTCCATCAGCACCAGGCTCGACGCGGTCGCGTTGTGCAGGATGTTGGCGCTCTCGGTCATCTCCACCATGAAGGTCGAACGCCCGCCTGCAAGGTCATCCGAGGCGCCGACGCGCGTGTAGATCTGGTCGATCGGGCCGATGCGCGCGCTTTTGGCCGGCACGAAGCAGCCGGTGTGCGCCATCAGCGCGATCAGCGCTACCTGGCGCATGTAGGTGGACTTGCCGCCCATGTTCGGTCCGGTGATCAGCAGCAGTTGGCGCGCGGCGGAAAGGCGGCAATGATTGGCAATGAACGGATCGACCAACGACTCCACTACCGGATGCCGGCCCGCTTCGATTTCCAGCGCCGTTTCGGCGGTGAATACGGGGCGCATGTAGTTTTTCTTCGCGGCAATGGACGAAAAACAAGCCAGTACATCCAGCTGCGCCAGCGCGGCGGCGATTTTCTGCAGGACCGCGATGTACGGCTTCAGGTCCTCCAGCAGCGCCTCGTAGAGCGTCTTTTCCAGCGCGAGCGAGCGGTCGCGCGCCGACAGCGCCTTGTCCTCGAAGACCTTCAGCTCCGGCGTGATGTAGCGTTCGGCGTTCTTCAGCGTCTGCCGGCGGCGATAGTCCTCGGGCACCTTCTGCGCCTGCGCATTGGTGACCTCGATGTAGTAGCCGTGGACGTGGTTGTAGGCGACCTTGAGGTTCGGGATGCCGGTTCGGTCTCTTTCCTTTCTTTCCAAAGAAAGTAAAAAATCGCTGGCGTTCGACTGCAAGCCGCGCAATTCATCCAGCTCGGCCGAATGGCCGTCGGCGATGACGCCGCCGTCGCGGACCATGGCCGAAGGATCGGGCGCGATAGCGCGGGTGAGCAAACCCAGGGCTTCGACGGGGGTTTGCAGATGCTGCTGCAGGGTTTTCAGCAACGCAGCCGAGCTTGGGATCGAACCCCTCAAAGCCGAAAGCAATCCCAGGCTTTCCCGCAGGCCCGACAGGTCGCGCGGGCGGGCGTTCTTGAGCGCGATGCGGGAGGTGATGCGCTCCACGTCGGCGAAGCGGCGCAGGATTGTCTTGAGATCCTCTTGTTTTTCGAAAAGGGCTTCAACCGCCTCATGGCGGGAAACCAGGATGGCCTGATCCCTCAGCGGGTGATGCAGCCAATGCCGGAGCAGCCGGCTGCCCATGCCGGTGGCGCACTCGTCGAGCAGGGAGAAAAGGGTCGGCGAAGGCTCGCCGCGCAGCGTTTCGGTGATTTCCAGGTTGCGGCGCGTGGCGCCGTCCATGCGCAGGTATTCGCCCGCGCGTTCGGCGAGCACCGCGCTCACGTGCGCGAGAGCCTGTCCCTGCGTCTTTTTCGCATAATCCAGCAACGCCCCGCAGGCGCCGATCGCGGGTTCGAGGTCCTCGACGCCGAATCCCGCCAGCGAAGCGGCGCCCAGCTGCTCCAGCAGCTTCTTCCTGCCGGACTCCGCCTCGAAATTCCAGGCCGGATACCGCGTCACCGTGTAGCCGGGCAGGTCCACGCCGTCGGCGGCGAGGATTTCCGCCGGCGCGATGCGGCGCAATTCGTTTTCCAATGCCTGCGGCGCGACCTCGGCGACGCGCAATTCGCCGCTTGCCAGCGACAGCCAGGCAAGGCCCACGGAATGTTTTTCCCTTGCGACGGCCAGCAGCACGTTCTCGGACTTCTCATCGAGCAGCGCCGGATCGGTGAGCGTGCCGGGCGTGACGATGCGCGTCACCTCGCGCTCGACCGGGCCCTTGGCGGTGGCGACGTCGCCGACCTGCTCGCAGATGGCGACCGACTCGCCCAGTTTCACCAGCTTGGCGAGGTACTGCTCCACCGAATGCACCGGCACGCCGGCCATTTTCACCGGCGCGCCCGCCGACTGGCCCCGCGCGGTCAGCGTGAGGTCGAGCAAGCGCGAGCCCTTTTCCGCGTCGTCGTAGAACAGCTCGTAGAAGTCGCCCATCCGATAGAACATCAGGATGTCCGGATGCTGCGCTTTCAGGCGCAGGTACTGCTGCATCATCGGCGTATGATCCAACTGCCTGTCGTTCAAGGTTTTTCCTCTTTCCTGCCCGGCGCCGCCATCGATCCGACCCTTCCCGACGCGAAGACCGAATTTAGCGTGAATCCGGCGGTCAGCGTCCGCGATTTCCTGCACATTTTTTCGGCGGTGATGCTGCCGATGTTCCTCGCCTCCGTCGACCAGACGCTGCTCGCGACTGCCACACCGGCCATCGCGGCGGAGCTCGGCGGACTGAGCGACACTTCGTGGATCGCGGTCGGCTACCTGCTCGCGGCGACTGTCATGGGTCCGCTCTACGGGCGGCTGGGCGACCGCTATGGCCGCCGCGAGATGCTGATGCTCGCCGTCGGCGCGTTCGCGGCCGGTTCGGTGGCCTGCGCGCTGGCGCCCAGCATGGGCGCGCTGGTGGCCGCACGCGCGGTGCAGGGCCTCGGCGGCGGCGGGCTGATGGTGATGGCGCAGGCCCTGATCGGCGAGCTGGTGCCGCCGCGCCAGCGCGGGCGGTTCCAGGGCTATTTCGCCTCGGTGTTCACGCTGGCGAGCGTCAGCGGGCCGGTGATCGGCGGTTTTGTCGTGACGCACGCCAGCTGGCGCTGGCTGTTCTGGGTCAACGTCCCGCTCTGCGCATTCGCCGGCTGGCGCCTGTCCCGCATCGCCCGGCCCGCGGCGGCCGAGCGCGGCGCGCCCATCGAGGACCTGCTCGGCGTCGCGTGGTTCGCCGCCGCGACGACTTCGACGCTGCTGTGGGTCAGTTTCGGCGGCCACCGCTTCGACTGGCTGTCGCTTGCCGGTCTCGCGCTCGGACTCGGCAGCGCGCTGCTGTGGGCCGGCCTGCTCGGGCGCGAGCGGCGCCTGGCGGTGCCTTTCCTACCCGTGGAGCTTCTGCGCGAACCGGCGATCCGGCTCATTTCCGCGACCGTCGCGTGCTTCACGGCGTGCATGTTCTCGCTGATATTTTTCCTGCCGATCTACCTGCAGCTGGGCCATCGCGTTTCCGCGGCGGATGCCGGCGTCCTGCTGCTGCCGCTCACCTTCGGCCTGGTGACCGGCTCGACTACGACGGGCCGCATCGTGTCGCGCACCGGGCGCATCCGCAAGCTGCCAGCGATCGGCCTGAGCTGGTCCGCCTGCATGCTGCTGCTGCTGGGCCTGCTGCCGCCGTCGACGACAGCGGTGGGACTGCTCGGATTCGGCATCGGCCTCGGGTTCGGCACGGTGATGCCCTGCGCGCAACTGGTCGTTCAAACCGTCGCCGGGCGCGCGCGCCTGGGCGCGGCGGCGGCGACCGTATCGCTTGCGCGTTCGCTCGGCTCCGCCACTGGCACCGCGTTGTTCGGTTCCGTGGTGTTCGCCCTGCTGCAGGGCCTGAACCTCGGCTCGGCGCTGCACGGCACGTCGGACGCGACGCTCGTCATCCACGCATTCCACGCCTGCTTCCTCGGCGCCGCCTGCATCGCGGCGACAGGCGCGTGGATCGCCTCGCGCATGCCGGCGGTCAAGCTCTAGGGCTAGCCGCTGTTGCGCAGTCCGGCGGCGATGCCGTTGATGGTGAGGTGGATGCCGCGCTTCACGCGCTCGTCGGTCTTGCCGCTGCGGTGCCGGCGCAGCAGTTCCAGCTGCAGGTGGTTGAGCGGATCGAGGTAAGGCAGGCGGTTGCGGATCGACCCGGCGAGCGCCGGATTGTCGGCGAGCAGTGCTTCGCGCCCCGTGATCGCCAGCACGGCGCGCACGGTGCGATGCCATTCATCGCGGATGCGGCCAAACACGGTGGCGCGCAGCGAAAAGTCCGGCACCAGTTCCGCATAGCGCGAGGCCACGGCCAGGTCGCTCTTGGCCAGCACCATTTCCATGTTGGAGGTGACGGTGCGGAAGAACAGCCATTCGCGGTTCATTTCGCCGAGCAGCTTCAGCCCGTCCGGCCGCGCGGCGCACCAGGCCTCGACCGCGGTGCCGAAGCCGTACCAGCCGGGCAGCATGAGCCGGCACAGGCTCCAGCTGAAGACCCAGGGTATGGCGCGCAGGTCTTCGATGCCCTGCGAGGCCGTGCGTGAAGCGGGGCGGCTGCCGATGTTCAGCTCGGCCAGTTCGGCGATCGGCGTGGAAGCGCGGAAGTAATCCGCGAAGCCGGGCGTCTCGTAGACCAACGAGCGGTAGGCGGCGTAGGAACCCGCCGACAACGCCTCCATGACCGCGTCGAACCGGCCGCCGCTCTCGCCCGAGCCGGGGCGCGGGAAGCTCGCCTCCAGCGTCGCGGCGACCAGCGTTTCCAGGTTGCGGCGTCCGACGTCGGCGTCCGCATATTTGCTGCCGATGATTTCGCCTTGTTCCGTCAGGCGGATGGCGCCGTCCACGGCGCCCGCCGGCTGCGCGCGGATCGCATCGTAGGCCGGGCCGCCGCCCCGGCCCACGGTGCCGCCGCGGCCGTGAAACAGGCGCAGGCGCACGCCGGCTTCACGGTGCACTTCGACGAGCGCGCGCTGCGCCTTGTGCAGCGCCCAGTTGGCCGTGAGGTAGCCGCCGTCCTTGTTGCTGTCCGAATAGCCGAGCATCACCTCCTGCACGTCGCCGCGGCCCGCGATCCAGCTCCGGTAGGCGGGCAGGGCGAAGGCGGCGCGCATCACGTCGCGCGCGTTTTCGAGGTCCGAGATGGTCTCGAACAGCGGGATGATGTCGAGTGCGAGGCCCTTGTCCAGCGTGAACAGGCCGACTTCCTTCATCAGCAGCGCGACCTCGAGCAGGTCGGAAACGCTCGCCGCCTTGGAGATGATGTAGTGCGGCAGCGCCGCGGGGCCGTAGAGCGCGTGCATCTCGGCCGCCGTGCGCAGGATGGCGAGTTCGCCGCGCGTTTTTTCCCCGTAGGCGAGGTGCGGCGAGACCAGCGGCCGCGCCGTCGCGAGTTCGGCCACGAGCAGGGCGACGCGCGCCGGCTCGTCCAGGCCGAGGTAGTCGGCATGCACGCCGACCGCAGCGAGGATTTCCGCCACCACCTTTTCGTGCACGTCGGCGTTCTGCCGCAGGTCGAGCGCGGCGAGGTGGAAGCGGAACACGCGCAGCGCGCGCTGCAGCGGCTTCAGCCGCGTCGCGGCAATCTGAGACGCGCCGTGGCTGGCGAGCGAGTCGGCGATCACCTGCAGGTCGGCGGCGAAAGCATCTTCATCCGGATACGGCTCCGCCGCGCGGTGCGGCTCGCGCGGGGAGACGAAGCCCGCGCGCTCGTGGGCGGTGGCGGCCAGGCGCGAATACATCCCGGAGAGCGCCTGGCGGTAGGGTTCGTCCTGGCGGTGCGGCGAAGGATCCCGGGCCGCGTGCGCGAGGCGCAGCAGGGCGGGCGTCGGCTCCACCAGGCGAAGGGACATCGAGAGTTCCGCGCCCAGCGCATGCACTTCGCCCAGGTAATGGCTGAAGGCGGTGCGAGCCTGGCGCGTCACCGCTTCGCGCAGCACCTCGGCGGTGACGAACGGATTGCCGTCGCGGTCGCCGCCGATCCAGGAGCCCATGCCGAGCACCACCGGCACCGGCCTGCCGCCGAGCGCCGATTCCAGTTCCTCGTACAGGCGCGGAATTTCCGCGAGGAAAGTGAGGCGGTAGAAGCTGAGCGCATTCTCGATCTCGTCGATGACGCGCAGCCGCGAGAGCCGGATCATCGCTGTCTGCCAGAGCGTGAGCACCAGAGCCTGCAGGCGGGACTCCCCCGCGGCCTGCTTCTCCGCCCCCAGGCGCGCGTCTTCCAGCTGCGACAGGGCGGCGGCGATGCCGCGTTCGCATTCGAGAATGCTCTGGCGCTGCACCTCGGTCGGGTGCGCGGTGAGTACCGGCACGATGTGCGCGCGTTGCAGCCATGCGTCGATTTCCGCGTCGCCGGCGCCTCCGTTGCGGACCTTGGCCAGGGCATAGGCGAAGCTTCCGGGTTCGGGCGCGGCACCCTCGCGGTCGCGCTCCAGGGCGAGGCGGTTGGTCTGCCGGTCCTCGGCGACGTTGACGAGGTGCAGGAAATAGCTGAAGGCGCGCACCACATCCAGCGTCTGGTCCCGCGTGAGGGCGTTCAATTGCGATTCCAGGCGTGCGCGCACCGCCTGCGCCTCATCGCCCACGGCACGCCTGAATCCCACTGCCTCCTGGCGGATGCGCTCGATGCGCTCGTAGCCGTCGATGCCGGTCTGGTCGCGCAGCACCTGGCCGAGCACCCGCCCCAGATAGCGGGTTTCCTCGCGCTGCGGCGAGTTTTCGGAA
>DATJYN010000091.1:0-12046 GCA_035499575.1 Burkholderiales bacterium
CGCGGTCCTCTTCCATGCTGATGGAGTCGATGTTCGAGCCGGCGTCGGCGATCTCCGAAGCCACCTTGGCAAGCACGCCGCGCTGGTTGGTCACGGTCACGCGCACGGCGGCGTGGAACAGGCGCGAAGTCTGGCGATCCCACTCGACGTCGAGCCATTGCTCGGGCTCGTTGCGGCGCGAGCGCATCGCCTGGCGGCAATTGGCGGCGTGCACCACCAGGCCCTGGCCCTTTTTCATCGAGCCCACGATCTCGTCGCCCGGGATCGGCCGGCAGCAGCTGGCGAGCTGCACCGCCATGCCTTCCGTGCCGCGGATCACCACGCTTGCGCCCTTGACGTGGCCGCCTTTCGCGTCTTCGCGTTCCGTCTTGCGCAGCAGGCGCCGCGCCGTCACCGCCGGCAGGCGGCGGCCGAGGCCGATGTCGGCCAGCACTTCCTGCTTCGAATGGGCGCCGGAGTCGCGCACTGCGCGCTCCCAGCTTTCGCTGTCGATGTCCGCGGAGCTGTGCCCCGCGGCCTTCAGCGCCTGCTCCAGCAGCCGCTCGCCGAGCGCCGCGGATTCGTCGTACTGCATGGTCTTCAGGAAATGGCGGATGTTCGAACGCGCCTTGCCGGTGCGCACGTACTGCAGCCACGCCGGGTTCGGCTTGGCGTAGCCGGTGGTGATGATTTCGATGCGGTCGCCGTTGCGCAATTCGGTGCGCAGCGGCACCAGTTCGCCATTCACCTTGGCGGCGACGCACTTGTTGCCGATGTCGGTGTGCACCGCGTAGGCGAAATCCACCGCCGTAGCGCCGCGCGGCAGCGAAAGGATGCGCCCCTTGGGCGTGAACACGTAGACCTCGTCGGGGAACAGGTCCACCTTCACGTGCTCGAGGAACTCCTGCGAATCGCCCGACTGGCTCTGGATTTCCAGCAGCGACTGCAGCCACTGGTGGGTCTTCTTTTGCAGCTCGGAGAGCGAATCGGCATCGCTCTTGTACATCCAGTGCGAGGCCACGCCCGCCTCGGCGAGGCGGTGCATGTTTTCGGTGCGCAGCTGGATCTCCACCGGCACGCCGTAGGGACCGATCAGCGCGGTGTGCAGCGACTGGTAGCCGTTGGCCTTCGGGATGGCGATGTAGTCCTTGAACTTGCCCGGCACCGGCTTGTACAGGCCGTGCAGCGCGCCGAGCGCGAGATAACAGGTCGGCACGTCCTTCACGACGACGCGGAAGCCGTAGATGTCGTGCACTTCGGAAAACGACAAGTGTTTTTCGATCATCTTGCGGTAGATCGAATAGATGTGCTTCTCGCGGCCGGTGATCGCGGCGCCGATGCCGGCCTCGGCGAGCTTCGCCTTGATCGCGACCTCGATCTTGCCGACGACTTCGCGCCGATTGCCGCGCGCCGAGCGCGTCGCCTTCGACAGCACACGGTACCGCAGCGGGTGGGTGTGCGAGAACGCCAGTTCCTGCAGTTCGTGGAACAGTTCATTCAGGCCGAGGCGGTTGGCGATCGGCGCATAGATCTCCATCGTTTCGCGCGCCACGCGCCGGCGCTTGGCCGGCGCCACCGCGGCGAGCGTGCGCATGTTGTGCAGGCGATCGGCGAGCTTGATCAGGATGACGCGCACGTCGCGTGCCATTGCCAGCAGCATCTTGCGGAAGTTCTCGGCCTGCGCGTCTTCGGCGGACTGGAATTCGATCTTGTCGAGCTTGGAAACGCCGTCGACCAGGTCGGCGACCGGCTTGCCGAAGGTGTCGGAGATCTCGGCCTTGGTGACCGAGGTGTCTTCCATCACGTCGTGCAGCAGCGCCGCCATCAGCGCCTGGCTGTCCAGGTGCCAGCCGGCGAGGATTTCGGCGACCGCCAGCGGATGGGAGATGTAGGGTTCGCCCGACTGCCGCGTCTGCCCCGCGTGCGCGGCACCGGAGAAGCGGTAGGCCTCTTCGAGGCGCGCGACGTCGGTCGGCTTCAGGTAGCCGAAGCGCGTTTCATCGAGAACGGGTACTGCCGCCATTCAGGGAGTTTAGCCCTGGACACCCGCGATGCGGGCGTTTGCCCGCCCCCTGGCCGGGGTTGTACGAAGCTACAAAGTGGCTGCGGGGGCCGCTGCCGGCGTCGCAGGCACGGCGGGCGGCGTCTGGTTGCGCCGCAGGACTTCGGTGCCGATCTTGCCGATCGAGATTTCGCGCAGGGCGATCACTGTGACCTTGTCCCGGTTGGGCTCGACCATCGGCGAGGCGCCGGCACTGAGCTGGCGGGCGCGGTAGGTCGCGGTCAGCGTGAGCTGGAAGCGGTTCGTGATGCGCTTGAGGCAATCGTCAACGGTGATGCGGGCCATGGGGTGCTTTCAGAGTCTGCGTGCAGTCGTGCAGTTAAATTCGGGATTTCTTCAGGCGTTCGACCCGGATGATGGCCTGCAAATCCCGCTTGGCCTCATCGAAGTCTTTGTTAATTATAACGTAATCGAACTCCGGGGCGTGCGATATCTCATCCTCGGCGCTGGCCAGGCGGCGGCGGATGACTTCGTCGGAATCCTGCGCGCGCGCGCGCATGCGCCGCTCGAGTTCCGCGACCGACGGCGGCAGGATGAATACCTCGACGCATTCAGGGTGGAGCTTGCGCACCTGCTGCGCGCCCTGCCAGTCGATCTCCAGCATCAGGTCCTGGCCGCGCGCGAGCGCCTCGCGGATCACCGCCTGCGAGGTGCCGTAGCGGTTGCCGTGCACCTCGGCGCTCTCGAGGAACTCGCCGCGTTCCAGCATCGCCATGAAGGTCTTGTCGTCCACGAAATGGTATTCGCGGCCGTTGGCCTCGCCCGGGCGCGGCGCGCGCGTGGTGTAGGACACCGACAGCCGCAGGCGCGGGTCGTCCTTGAGCAGCGCGTCGATCAGCGAGCTCTTGCCGGCGCCCGAGGGCGCCGTGACGACGAACAGGGTTCCGCTCATTCGATATTCTGTACCTGCTCCCGAATCTGTTCGATCAGGAGCTTCAATTCAAGGGCGCAATCCGCGATCTTGAGCCCCGCGGCCTTGGAGGCCAGGGTATTGGCCTCGCGGTTGAGTTCCTGGGCGAGGAAATCGAGCCGCTTTCCGGCAGCCCCGCCCTTGGCCAGCACGCGTTCCACTTCCTGGAGGTGCGCGCCAAGGCGGGTGATTTCCTCGTCCACGTCCGATTTGGCCGCGAACAGCGCGATCTCGGCGCGGATGCGCTCCTCGACACCGGTTTCCAGCACGTCACGCAGGCGCGCTGCTAGCCGAGTGCGGTGCGAGGCGACGGCCTCCGGCACCAGCGGCGCGATTTCAGCGAGCCGTCGGCGCATTTCTGCGACGCGCTCGCCCACGATCGCGGAAAGCTTGGCGCCTTCGCGGCCGCGCGCTGCGCAAAGCTCATCGAGCGCGCGGCGGCAAAGTCCCTCGATCGCTGTGCGCGTGCGTTCAGCGTCCAGCGCGGGATCGGCGAGCACGCCGGGCCAGCGCAGCACGTCGGCAACGCGCAGAGGCGCTGCCCCGGGAAAGGCCTTGGCAGCCTCGTCCGCAAGTCCGCGCAGCTGCTGCATCGCCCGCAGGTTGAGCTGCTGCGCCCGCGCGCCGCCATCACCGAGCGCAAGGCGGCACTCCAGCTTGCCGCGGGAAATGCGCGCCGCAATCAATTCGCGCAGCGTCGGTTCAGCGGCGCGCAGTTCCTCGGCAACGCGGAACTGCAGGTCGAGGAAACGCGAATTCACGCTGCGAAGCTCTATGGCGAGCGCGCCGTGCGGTGATTCCACGCTCGCAACGGCGTAGCCGGTCATGCTGTAGATCATGGGGATGCGGGTATCATAGGGTAGATGTCCTCGCAAGCCAACCAGCCGTTGCCGGAAGGCTTTCAGCTCGACAATTACAGAGTTCTCCGCGTGCTTGCCTCGGGCGGTTTCTCATTCGTGTATCTCGCGCACGACGAGAACGAAACGCCGGTGGCGATCAAGGAATACTTGCCGGCCACGCTTGCGCTGCGCACGTCGGACAATCCTGCGCCGGTGGTGCCGGAGGAAAACCTCGCCACCTTCCGCTACGGCCTGAAGTGCTTCTTCGAGGAAGGCCGGGCGCTCGCCACGCTGTCGCATCCGAACGTGGTGCGCGTCATCAACTTCTTTCGCGCCAACGAGACGGTCTACCTGGTGATGCGCTACGAGCGCGGCCGCACCCTGCAGGAGCATATCCACAAGAAAACCGGGGCGATCAAGGAGGAATGGATCCGGGCGACCTTCACGCAACTGCTGAACGGCCTGCGCGAAGTGCATTCGAACAAGCTGCTGCACCTGGACATCAAGCCCGGCAATATTTACGTGCGCAACGACGGCAACCCGGTGCTGATCGACTTCGGCGCCGCGCGCCAGACCCTGACGGTGGACGGCCTGAAGCTGCCGCCGATGTATACGCCGGGCTTCGCTTCCCCCGAGCACCACCGCGAGCGCGAGAAGCTCGGCCCCTGGAGCGACATCTATTCCATCGGCGCCTCGATGTATGCCTGCCTGTCGGGCAGCGGACCGCCCACCGCGCTGCAGCGCCTGGAAAAGGACAAAATGACAAGCGCGCGCAAGGGCTGGGCGGGCAAGTATTCCGCGGAACTGCTGGACACCATAGACTGGTGCCTGCGCCTGGACCACATGGAGCGGCCGCAGAGCGTACTGGCGCTGCAGAAGGCCCTGCGCGGTGAAACAGCGCCGGGTTTCCGCGGCGAGGCGCCGATGATCGATCAACTCAAGGACGCGTTCCTGCGTCTGACGAAACGATAGGGCCATGAAGTACACGATCTTCCAGGAATCACGCATCGGCAAGCGGCCATACCAGCAGGACCGGACTGCGCACTGGCAAACCAGGGACGCGCTGTTTCTGGCGGTGGCCGATGGCATGGGCGGCCACGCGCACGGCGACGTCGCCGCGCAGATCGCCGTTGACTGTCTCGGCGGCGCCTTTGGCAGCGAAGCGAAACCGAAGATCGCGGATCCCGACAGGTTCCTCTTCAACACCATCGGCCGGGCGCACGCGATGATCCTGCACCAGACGCAACGCCTGGGGCTGGCGCAGGATCCGGCGAGTTCGCCACGCACGACGATCGTTGCCTGCCTGGTGCAGGGCGGCTACGCGCACTGGTCCTTCGTCGGCGACTCGCGCCTGTACGTGATCCGCGACGGCAAGATCCTGACGCGCACACGCGACCACACGCCGGTGCAGATGCTGATCGACGCGGGGCGCATCCGCGAGGAAGCGGCGGCGTCGCACCCGGACCGCAACAAGCTGCTGCAATGCCTGGGCGGCCCGCGCCCGCCGCGCGTCGAACCTACGGCGCACACGCGCCTCGCCGAGGATGACCTGGTGCTGCTTTGCTCCGACGGTTTCTGGGGGCCGCTGACGCATCGCCAGCTGCTGATGGGCGTGCTCGGCAAGGAGCCGAAGCGTGCGTTTCCCGACCTGATGACGCTGGCCGAAACGCGCGCCGGTCCCCGCTGCGACAACATCTCGGTGCTGGCGATCCAGTGGCACGACAAGGCGGTGCCGGCGCCCGTCGAGCCCATGACGGTGCCGATGGACGAGGCGCCGACCGACGTGCGCGATTTCACCGCCACCGAGCCGGATTTCATGC
Source organism: Burkholderiales bacterium (assembly GCA_035499575.1). Taxonomy (GTDB): domain Bacteria; phylum Pseudomonadota; class Gammaproteobacteria; order Burkholderiales; family SG8-39; genus RBG-16-66-20. The sequence goes on from DATJYN010000091.1 coordinate 5,611, forward strand.
ACATGTCCGATGCCGACATCGAGCGCCAGATCGCCGAGATCAAGAAGGCGCTCAAGAAGCACGATCCGGAAAAGAAATGAGGCGCAGCAGCAGGAAGGCCGACGAGCTGCGCGTGGTGCGCCTGACGCGCGGCTATACGCGCCATGCCGAAGGCTCGGTGCTGGTCGAGTTCGGCGACACGAAGGTGTTGTGCACCGCGAGCGTGGAAGACAAGGTGCCGGGCTTCCTGCGCGGCAAGGGGCGCGGCTGGGTCACCGCGGAATACGGCATGCTGCCCCGGGCGACGCACACGCGCGGCGACCGCGAGGCGGCGCGCGGCAAGCAGTCGGGCCGCACGCAGGAGATCCAGCGGCTGATCGGCCGCTCGCTGCGCTCGGTCACGGATCTCGCCGCTCTCGGCGAGCGTACGGTCAGCATCGACTGCGACGTGCTCCAGGCCGACGGCGGCACGCGCACCGCGGCGATCACTGGCTCGTTTGTCGCGCTGCACGATGCCTTCGGCTGGATGAAGGCGAGGGGCATGATCGCGGCGCTGCCGGTGCGCGATTTCGTGGCGGCGGTGTCGGTCGGCCTCGTCGACGGAACGCCGATGCTCGATCTCGACTACGGCGAGGATTCGTCCTGCCAGGCCGACATGAACGTGGTGATGACCGGCGCGGGCCGCTTCGTCGAAGTGCAGGGCACTGCCGAAGGCGAGCCGTTCTCCCGCGACGAACTCGACCGGCTGCTGGCGCTGGCCGCTGGCGGCATCGCGGAGTTGGTGGTGCAGCAGCGCCGCGCCCTGGGTTTGTGAAGAGCATCGTTCTTGCCTCGGGGAATCCGGGCAAGAAAGCCGAGATCGAAGCCCTGCTTGCACCGTTCGGCACCCGCGTCGTCACGCAGTCCGATCTCGGCATCACCGAAGCCGAGGAGCCGCACGGCAGCTTTCGCGAGAACGCGTTGGCGAAGGCGCGCCACGTCTGCTTCGCCACGCGCCTGCCGGCGCTGGCGGACGATTCCGGCATCTGCGTGAACGCCCTGGGCGGGGCGCCGGGCGTGCATTCCGCACGCTACGCGGGTGAACCGAAATCGGATCGCAGGAATAACGAAAAGTTGCTCGCCGAGATGTCGGCGCACGATGACCGTCGCGCACACTACGAATGCGTGCTGGTACTGATGCGGGGACCCGGCGATGTGCAGCCGCTGATTGCGCAGGCGCAATGGCACGGGGAAATCGGGCGCTCGCCCCGTGGTGCCGGCGGCTTCGGCTATGACTGCCTTTTTTATCTTAAGGAACTGCAAAAAACGGCCGCAGAACTTGATCCCGAGCTTAAGAACCGCATCAGTCACCGCGGCCAGGCGCTGGCGAAGCTGCTCGAGCTGCTGGAGCGGGAGCCATGAACGCGACCGTTCTGCGCGATGCGCGCCAGGTACGCTTCACGACGCTACCGCCGCTGGCGCTCTACGTGCATTTGCCCTGGTGCGTCAAGAAATGCCCTTACTGCGATTTCAACTCGCACGAGCGCGAGGGAGAGCCGCCGTTCGCAGACTACGTCGCGGCGCTGATCCGCGACTTGGAGTCGATGCTGCCCTCGGTCTGGGGCCGGCGCCTGGCCAGCGTCTTCCTCGGCGGCGGTACGCCGAGCCTGTTTCCCGCGGAGCAGATCGACACTCTGCTGTCGGCGGTGCGCGCTCGCCTGCCGCTGGAGCCCGGGGCCGAGATCACCATGGAAGCCAACCCGGGGGCATCCGAGGCCGGTCGCTTTCGCGGCTACCGAGACGCTGGCGTGAACCGGCTGTCGCTCGGCGTGCAGAGTTTCGACGACCCGATGCTCAAGGTCCTCGGTCGCATCCATTCCGCGGACGAGGCGCGCCGCGCGCTCGGGCTGGCGCTGGAAACATTCGATAACGTAAATATCGACCTGATGTACGGCCTGCCGGGCCAGTCGCTGGCGATGGCACGCGCCGACATCGAGGAAGGCGTGCGCCATGGCACCGCGCACCTTTCGGCCTATCAGCTGACCATCGAACCGAATACCGTTTTCTTCTCCCGGCCGCCGCAGCTGCCCGCGCACGATACCTCCGTGGACATGCAGCACGTCATCGAGGATGTTCTGCGCGCCGCGGGCTTCGAGCACTATGAAACCTCGGCGTTTGCCAGGCCCGGTCGCCGTTGCCGCCACAACTTGAACTACTGGGAGTTCGGCGACTACCTTGGCATCGGTGCCGGCGCGCACGGCAAGCTCAGCTTCGCGGACCGGGTGACGCGCCACGAGCGGCTGAAGCAGCCGCGCGAATATATGGCTGCAGGCGGGGAGATCCCGCAGCGCGTGATTGCTCCGCGCGAGCTGCCGATTGAATTCGCCTTGAACGCGTTCCGGCTGGTGGAAGGTTTTTCCGCGGAATTGCCGGCGCAGCGCACCGGCCTGCCCCCGATTTCATTCGAAAACGGCCTGAGGGCGGCCGAGCAGCAGGGATTTATTGCACGCGACCTGCAGCATGTCCACCCGACGCTGAAGGGGCAGCGTTTCCTGAACGACCTGCTTGCGCTGTTTCTACCGGCGAAGGCATAGCAGATCGCGCACGGGATGGCCGAGGCCGAGGCCTCGGCGCTCGAACTTGGTGACGGGACGGCTCCTATTTTCGTCCAGGCATTTCTCGAACAGGGAGCTTGAGGACAAAACCTCCTCCATCTGCGTTGCATACTCCGGCCAGTCTGTTGCCGCATGGAAGTAGCCACCAGGTGCCAGCTTGCGCGCGGCGAGCGCGACGAACGGCGGCTGCACCAGGCGGCGCTTGTGGTGGCGCTTCTTGGGCCAGGGATCCGGAAAGAAGAGGTGCAGCCCGGCAAGCGAGCCGTCGGGGATCATGTGTTCCAGCACCGCCACCGCGTCGTGCCGGACGATACGCAGGTTCCGCAAGCCGAGTGCGTAGATCTTTTTCAGCAGGCTGCCGACGCCGGGCCCATGGACCTCGATGGCAATATAGTCCGTCAGAGGATTGGCCTGCGCGATTTCTGCCGTGGTCTCGCCCATACCGGAGCCGATTTCGAGGACGACGGGTGCGGTTCTCGCGAACACTTCTTTGAAATTCAGAAACTTTTCCGCAAAGGCAATTCCAAAACGCGGAAACAACTCGTCGAGCGCCTTCTGCTGCGAAGGCGTCGTCCTGCCCTGGCGCAGGACGTAGCTGCGGATTTCCCTGTTCAAGCCGCTTTCGGCTGCGACGAAGAGATCGTGCCTTCGGTGGGCGAAGAGGGCGCCGCACTGTAGAGTTTCTTCGGCATGCGCCCGGCGAGGTAGGCCTCGCGCCCGGCTTCGACGCCTTTTCTCATCGCGCGCGCCATCAGTACCGGGTCCTTTGCCGCGGCGATCGCAGTGTTCATTAGCACACCATCGCAGCCGAGTTCCATCGCGATCGCAGCATCCGAGGCGGTGCCGACGCCCGCGTCCACCAGCACCGGCACGCTGACGCGCTCGATCACGAGCTGCAGGTTCCACGGGTTGAGGATTCCCATGCCAGAGCCGATCAGCGAAGCAAGCGGCATCACTGCGACGCAGCCCAGATCCTCCAGCATCTTGGCCTGGATCGGGTCGTCGGAGCAGTAGACCATCACCTTGAATCCCTCTGCGACGAGCTGCTTCGCCGCCACCAGCGTTTCGGGCATGTTGGGATAGAGGGATTGCGGGTCGCCGAGCACTTCGAGCTTCACGAGATCGTGGCCGTCGAGGAGTTCGCGCGCGAGCCTGAGCGTGCGCACCGCGTCGGTTGCGCTGTAGCAGCCCGCGGTATTCGGCAGGTAGGTGAACTTCGAGGGCGGCAGGAACTCGAGCAGCGAGGGCTCGCCCTTGGTCTGGCCAATGTTGGTGCGCCGGATCGCGACGGTGACGATCTCCGCGCCCGAGGCCTCGATTGCGGCGCGCGTCTGCGCGAAGTCCCTGTACTTGCCGGTACCGACCAGCAGGCGCGACGAAAAGCTCCGGTTCCCGACCTGCAAGATATCTTCTTTCATGTCAGCCCCCGCCTACTGCAACGACGATCTCCAGGCGATCTCCTTCGGCAAGCAACGTGGAGGCATGCGCGCCACGCGGCACAATCTCGCCATTGCGCTCGACAGCAACTTTCTTGCCGGCGAGCGCCATGCGCTGGAGCAGCTCTGAAACCGCCAGCGGCGGCTCGTAATCGTTTGTGCTGCCGTTCACACAGATTTGCATCGTATTAAATAATACAATGTCGCCAATGACTTGTCGCAATTGCTGCAATGCAATATAATCTCAAGTAATACATTAAGACCGGAACTATTCCCTGTGCAGAATCCGGACAAAGGGAGTAGAGTCGCAGCCAAGTGGGACATTGCAGGAGAAAGACTATGACGACCAAGGCATGGATTCTCGCTGGTTGCTTCGCTGCGGCACTCGCGTCTAGCGGTTGCTCCACGTTGAGCGACTACGGCAGTGTGCGCAGGGAAAGCGTGCGCAATGAGCAGGGCGTTGTCGTCGGCTACAAGGAAATGCTGCGCAACGAGCGCACGGGCGAAGTCATTGCCCAGGTCCAATTGTTTACGCCGATGCTGGATGCAGCGGGCGAAATTGTCGGATACGAGGAGCAGACCAAGAACGGCGCCATCATCCGCGACCTTGAGGGCCGTAGCATCGGCGGTCGATTCACAGACCTGCGCAGCCGCAAGAGCCTGACGATCGTCATGCGTTCGGCCGACCCGCAACAGGTTGCGGTCTCGCAGCCGAAGATCTGGCAGCTGATGGCTTCGCTGTCGGCCTCCGATCTGCGCCGCGTCCAGTAGCCCCGCGTTCCTGCTCTTCCCGACGGCCGCAGCTTGCTGCGGCCGTTTCGTTTCGGAGCCCTGTCTGCCGTAAAATTCCGCGCATAGCGCGGGTGTAGTTCAATGGCAGAACGGCAGCTTCCCAAGCTGCATACGAGGGTTCGATTCCCTTCACCCGCTCCAGCATGAATGGGGGGCCATGGCCTATTCGGTGGAAGGCAAGCTGGTTGTCGCAATCTCCTCCAGAGCGTTGTTCGACTTCGAGGAGGAGAACCGGGTGTTCGACGCCCAGGGCGAGCGTGCCTACATTGACCTGCAGTACGCCCGGCTGGATGTACCCGCCAAGGAGGGCGTCGCCTTCCGCTTGGTGAAGAAGTTGCTCGCCTTCAACAGCGGCGAGGCGCAGCGCGTCGAAGTGGTGATCCTTTCCAAGAACGACCCGGTATCGGGCCTGCGCATTTTCCGTTCGGCGGAGCGGGCTGGCCTGAAGATCGAGCGGGGCGTGTTTACGCGCGGTCGCAGCCCGTACCGCTATCTCGACGCGCTGCGCGCCAACCTCTTCCTTTCCGCCAACGAACAGGACGTGATGGGGGCGCTGGACGCGCGCTTTCCGGCTGCGCGCGTGCTGCCTGAATCGGCGCAAGGCGGAGGGCGGCAGCTGGACGAGGTGCGCATTGCATTCGACGGAGACGCGGTACTGTTTTCCGATGAGGCCGAACGGGTCTTCCAGCGCGACGGCCTGGATGCGTTTACCCGGCATGAAACCGTGCACGCCTTGAAACCCCTGCCGCCTGGGCCGTTCAAGCCGCTGCTCGAAGCCTTGCACCGGTTGCAGGCCGCTGCCGGCACCGATGTGCCGATGCGCGTGCGCACCGCGCTGGTGACCGCGCGTAGTGCACCGGCGCACGAACGTGCGGTGCGCACTCTGGTGGACTGGAACATCGGCGTGGACGAAGCCCTGTTCCTCGGCGGCCTGGACAAGGGAGAATTCCTCAAGGCCTTCCAGCCCGATTTCTACTTCGACGACCAGCGCGGGCATGTGGAGTCCGCCCGCCAGCACGTCGCGACCGGGCATGTACCCTTCGGCATTGCCAACAAAGGCAAGGTGGCGCCATGAAGACAATAAAGTTCTTCCTGTTCGGCATCGCCGGGCTGGTCGTGCTGGCGACCCTCGCCATCGCCGCCGCGGCGATGGTCGTCGACGGGCAATTCGTCAAGACGCGGCTGGAGCGCGCGATGAAGGAGAAAAACCGGACTCTGAAAATTGAAGGGGTGCCGCAATTGAAGCTGTTCCCGGTCGCCGGCTTCGCATTGGGCAAAACGACGCTCAGTGAAGCCGGCAGCGACAAGCTGTTCGCATCGCTCGATTCTGCCGAGGTTGCGGTGCGCGTGCTGCCCTTGCTCTCTCGCGAAGTGGCGGTGGAGACCCTGAAGCTTTCCGGATTGAAGGCGAATCTGGTTCGGCACAAGGACGGCAAGATGAATTTTTCAGACCTCGCGGGGCCCGCGGACAAGGACAAGAAGCCCGAGGCGCCACCCAACCTGCGCGTTGCGGAAGTGCAGGTTGAAAAGGTGCAGGTGAACTACCGTGACGAGGCCACCGGACAGGAATTGCAACTCGCCGAAGCGGATCTCAAGACGGGGCGTCTGGACGGCCAGACGCCAGGAGATCTCGCG
>DATJYN010000092.1:0-8015 GCA_035499575.1 Burkholderiales bacterium
GCGCCGCTCTCCTTCACGACCTTCGCCCACTTTGCAGTGTCGGCGAGCATGAACTGCCGGAACGCCTCCGGCGAACTGCCGACCGGTTCCGATCCGTCCGCGATGATGCGTTCGCGCATCTCCGGGGTGTTGAGCGCCTTCACCAGTTCGCCATGCAGCTTCGCGACGATGGGCTCCGGCATCTTCGCCGGGCCGATGACGCCGTACCAGCCGACGACTTCGAAACCCGGCAGCGCTTCGGCCATCGCGGGAATGTCGGGCAGGGCCGCGACGCGCGTCGGCGAGGTCACGGCGAGGCCGCGCAGCCGGCCGCCGCGCACCTGCGCCGACGCCGCCTGGATGCCGGAAAAATTGTATTGGTACTCGCCGCCGAGCAGGGCCGTGAGGGCGGGCCCGGTTCCCTTGTAGGGCACGTGCTCGGCCTTGACGCCGGTCATCTGCTTGTACAACTCGCCGGCCAGGTGGCCGCCGCTGCCGATGCCGGCCGAACCGAAGTTGAGCGGACCCTGGTAGCCCTTGGTCCAGGCGATGAATTCCTCCAGCGTCTTCGGCGGCGAAGCCGTGTTCACCACCAGCAGCAGCGCGGCCGAGGTGAGCTGCGTGATCGGCGTGAAGCTGTTGACCGGGTGATAGGGCAGCTTCGGATTGAGCGCCGCGTTCACGGTGTGCTGGTGATAGGCGAGCAGCAGCGTGTAGCCGTCGGGCGGCGCGTTGGCGACGATCTCGCCGGCCACCACGCCCGAGGCGCTCGCGCGGTTGTCCACCAGCACCTGCTGCTTGAAGGCCACCGATAGCTTTGCGCCGAACAGGCGCGCCAGGATGTCGGTCGTGCCGCCCTGCGCGGCCGGCGTGATCAGCCGGATCGGCTTGCTGGGAAAGTCGTCCTGTGCAAGCGCCTGGGCGCTCGCCATGGAAATCGCCGCAACAACGAGCCATCTGCTTCTCATCGTCTTGCCTCCTTTAGCTCCTCGATACCGCCCACGCCAGGCACAGCCATCCGGCGAGCAGCGCCAGTCCGCCGATCGGCGTGATCGCGCCGAGCCAGCGGACGCCGCTCAGGCTCAAAGCGTACAAGCTCCCCGAGAATACTGCGGTGCCGGCGACGAAGAGCCATCCGCTCGCGATCAGCAGCGCGCCCGGCCAGCGCGTGCAGGCCCATCCGACCGCGAGCAGGGCGAGCGCGTGATACATCTGATAGCGCACGCCGACTTCGAACGTCGCCAGCATCTCCGCGTCCAGGCGTCCCTTGAGCGCGTGCGCGCCGAACGCGCCGAGCGCCACGCCGGAGAATCCGAGCAGGCTGCCCAGGCCGAAGAACAGTTTTTCCATGTCTATTCCGGAGGATATACACTTCCCGCACCATGAACGGCAAGCCCAATCCTTTCGAGACGGACCTCGACAAGAATCCGGCCAATCATGCGCCGCTGACGCCGCTGCAGTTTATCGAGCGCACGGCGGCGGTGTACCCCGAACAGACCGCGGTCATACACGGAGCGCGGCGCTATGCCTGGCGGGAAACCTATGCGCGCTGCCGCCGCCTGGCGTCGGCGCTGTCGCAGCGCGGCATCGGCAAAGGCGATACGGTCGCGGTGATGCTCGGCAACACGCCGGAGATGTACGAAGCCCATTTCGGCGTGCCCATGACGGGCGGAATCCTGAATGCGCTCAACACGCGGCTCGACGCCGAGGCGATCGCTTTCATGCTGCAGCACGGCGAGGCGAAGGTCCTGATTACGGACCGCGAATTCTCGCCGACCGTGAAGGCGGCGCTCGCGATGCTGAAGGCGAAGCCCGCAGTCGTGGACGTCGACGATTCCGAATATTCCGGCCCCGGCGAGCGCCTGGGCGCGAAGACCTACGAAGAGTTTCTCGAGGAGGGCGATCCGGCGTTCGCCTGGCGATGGCCGGCGGACGAGTGGGACGCGATTTCGCTCAGCTACACGTCGGGCACGACGGGCGATCCGAAGGGCGTGGTCTACCACCACCGCGGTGCCTACCTGAACGCGGTCTGCAACATCGTCACCTGGGGCATGCCGCACCATGCCATCTATCTCTGGACGCTGCCGATGTTCCACTGCAACGGCTGGTGCTTTCCATGGACCGTGGCAGCCAACGCGGGGACGAACGTATGTCTCCGCAAGGTCGATGCCGGTTTGATTTTTAGCCTTGTAAAGGAACACGGCATCACACATTACTGCGGCGCGCCGATCGTGCACGCGGCGCTGGTGAGCGCGCCCGACGAGATGAAGCAGGGCATCACACACAAGGTCAAGGGCATGGTTGCGGCGGCGGCGCCGCCGGCGGCGATGATCGAGGGAATGGAGAAGCTCGGCTTCGACATCACGCACGTCTATGGCCTCACCGAGGTTTACGGGCCTGCGGTGGTCTGCGCCAAGCACGACGGTTGGCAGTCGCTCGACATCGGCGAGCGCGCGCGGCTGAACAGCCGGCAGGGCGTGCGTTACCTGATGGAAGAGGGCCTGCAGGTGATGGACCCGGAAACCATGCAGCCGGTGCCGGCCGATGGAGAAACCATGGGCGAAATCATGTTCCGCGGCAATATCACCATGAAGGGTTACCTGAAGAATGCCCCGGCCACGCAGAAGGCATTTGCCGGCGGCTGGTTCCATTCCGGCGACCTCGGCGTGACCTATCCCGACGGCTACGTGAAGATCAGGGATCGCTCGAAGGACATCATCATTTCCGGCGGCGAGAACATTTCCTCGATCGAGGTCGAGGACGTGCTTTACCGCCACCCGGCGGTGATGGGCGCGGCGGTGGTGGCGATGCCGGACGCGAAATGGGGCGAGACGCCTTGCGCGTTTGTCGAACTCAAGCCCGGAATTTCCATGACTGAAAAGCAGATAATCGATTTCTGCCGTGCTCGCATGGCGAAGTTCAAGGCGCCGCGCGCGGTGGTGTTCGGCGAGCTGCCGAAGACCTCGACCGGCAAGATCCAGAAATTCGTGCTGCGCGAGAAGGCCAAGTCGGCTTCCGCGATCGATACCTAGGAGGCCGCATGAGCGCCGTCCCGAAGGCAAATGACCCGGTCCTGCTGCGCGAAGACCGCGACGGCATCGCCACGCTCACCATGAACCGCCCTCAGCAGATGAACCTGCTGACCAGCGAGATGCTGGACGCGCTGCAGGCGGCCTTCAATGCCATCGAAAAGGATCCGGGCATACGGGCCGTCGTGCTCGCCGCGACGGGCAAGGGCTTCTGCGCCGGGCATGACCTGAAGGAAATCCGCGAGCTGCGCGAGCAGCCGAAAATCGCCGAGCTGTTCTCCAAGTGCAGCGCGATGATGATGTCCATCCAGGGCCTGCCCCAGCCGGTGATCGCGCGCGTGCAGGGCGCCGCCGCCGCCGCCGGCTGCCAGCTGGTGGCGCAATGCGACCTTGCCGTGGCGGTGGACACGGCGAAATTCGTCACTTCCGGCGTTACCTGGGGTTTCTTCTGCTCGACGCCTGGCGTCGCCATCGGGCGCAACCTGCAGCGCAAGCACGCCATGGAGATGCTGCTGACCGGCGAGCCGATCAGCGCCACGCGCGCTCTTGAGTGGGGGCTGGTGAACAAGGTGGTATCCGCGGAGCAACTGGATTCTGCAGTCCGGGAGCTTGCGACCGTGATCGCGTCGAAGCCCCCGAACACGGTCTCGGCTGGCAAGCGCGCGTTCTACCTGCAAATGGACATGGACCTGACTCGCGCCTACGAGCTGGCTGGCGAAGTCATCGCCTCCAGCTTTGCGCACGCGGAAGGCAAGGCGGGCATGGACGCCTTCATCGAGAAGCGCCCGCCGCCGGGGAAGCAATAGCTGAAGTCCTGCCTGATCGTCCTAAACCCGGCCGCGGGGCGCGGTCGCGCCGCAACGGCGTGGCCGGAAATCTCGCGGCGGCTGAGGTTTTCCGGCCTGCAGTTCGACGAGGCCGTCACCGGAAGGCCGGGCGAGGCCGCTGTCATTGCCGAGAAAGCGTCCGGCGAATACGAGACGATTGCCGCCGCCGGAGGCGACGGCACGGTGCACGAAGTGGTCAACGGCTTGATGCGGGCCGGCGCAAAGGCCGTGCTGCGCGTGATTCCGCTCGGCAGCGGGGACGATTTCGCGAAGCTGCTCGGATCCGGTAACGCGATCAGGAGTTTCGATGTCGGCCGCATCGCGTCCGGCGCAGAAGTCCGTTACTTCGCCAACGGCATGGACATCGGGTTTGGCGCGCACGGCGCGGCCAACGTGGCGCGGGTGCCGCGTTTCCTGACCGGCTTCGGCGCCTATCTCGGGGCTCTCGCGCTCACCCTGATCGATTATCCGCAGCTGCGCGTCCGGCTTCAGCTGGACGATGCGCCGCCGTTCGATCTCTCCACGGCGATGACCGCGGTGATGAACGGCACCACGTTCGGCGGAAGTTTCCAGGTCTGCCCGGATGCGAAGCCGGACGACGGCCTGCTCGACCTGCTGCTGGTCGACGCGGTGGGGCGGCTGGAAATCCTGCGGCTGGTACCGAAGATACTGAAAGGCACGCACGCGGGCGATCCGCGCCTCCGGCTGATGCGCGCGCGGCGCGTCCGAGTCGAATCCGCCGAGCCGCTGCTGGTCGAGGCGGATGGGGAAATCGCGTTCATGGCAGCGAAACAGATTGAGATCGCGCTGCTGCCCCGCGCGCTGCGCGTGTTTTCATAGGAGAATCCCCGCAGGAGGAGGGTCTGTCCATGCAAACCAAGCGGTTGTCGGCCGATGCGGTGAACCAATTCCGGCGCGATGGTTTCTATTTTCCGGTGCCGGTGCTGACCAGGGACGAGGCATCCCGCTATCGCAATTGCCTTGAACAGCACGAGGCGGCGACCGGCAAGCCGTTGCAGGGCAATTGGCGCCACAAGACGCACCTGCTGTTTACCTGGGCGGACGAACTGGTGCACCACCCGAAAATCCTCGACGCGGTCGAGGACCTGCTCGGCCCGGACATCCTGTGTTGGACGACAAATTTTTTCATCAAGGAAGCGAACCATCCGGGCTTTGTCTCCTGGCACCAGGACGCGACCTACTGGGGCCTGGATCCGGATGACGTGGTGACTGCATGGGTGGCCTTCACCGATGCGACGCCTGAGAACGGCTACATGCAGTTCCTTCCGGGCAGCCACAAGACCACGCAGCTGCCGCACGTGGATACCTTTCACAAGGACAACCTGCTGTCGCGCGGCCAGGAGATTGCCGTCGAAGTCGACAAGTCCAAGGGCGTCGGCATCGCGCTCAAGGCGGGCGAGATGTCCCTGCATCACATCAAACTGGTGCACGGGTCCGAGCCCAACCGAACGAACGACCGGCGCATCGGTCTTGCGATCCGCTACATCCCAACCTACGTGCGCCAGACCAAGGTGAGGGATTCGGCGATGCTGGTGCGTGGCACCGACAAGTTCCACAACTTCGATTACGAGCCGCGTCCGCAGCGCGACCTGGACCAGGCGGCGCTCGCCGCCCACGCCGATTCCGTGGCGCGCCAGGTGAAAGCCCTGTACCAGGGCACCGACAAGCAGGCGTTCCGCGCATGAGCGAAGAACGCAAGAAACTCGCCATCCCCGATCTGAAGGAGGCCAAGAAGGCCGGGCGCAAGCTGGCGATGGCCTCCATTCCCGACTATCCGTCGGCGGTCTGGGCGGAACGGGCGGGCATCGACATCTGCGCGATCGGCGACAGCCTGGGCATGGTGAGTTACGGCTACGCCAACACCCTGCCGGTCACCATGGACATGATGATCGAGCACTGCCTCGCCGTGCAGCGCGGCGCGCCCAATACGTTCCGCCTGGTGGCGATGCCCTACGGCAGCTATGCCACGCCCGACACCGGCGTGACGAATGCGTTGCGTTTCATGAAGGAGGGCGGCGTCGACTGCGTGAAGATGCAGGGCGGCCGCGACAAATTCCACATCCTCAAGGCCATCGCCGACGCGGGCGTGCCGGTGATGAGCCATGTCGGCATGTGCCCGCATTTCGTGCACCAGTACGGCGGCTTCAAGCTGCAGGGCAAGACCGCCGAAGAGGCGATGAGGGTGATCGACGACGGGCTCGCCATCCAGGAGGCGGGCGGCATCGGCTTCGAGGTGGAGGCGGTGCCGGCGCCGGTCGCGGCGGCAGTCGATGCCGCCGTGGACATCTTCACTTTCGGCATCGGCGCCGGCCCGGCGAGCTGCGGGCAACTGTTGCTGGCCTTCGACCTGCTCGGCGTGTTCGACCAGTTCAAGCCCAAGTTCACCAAGCGCTACGCGAACATCTCGCAGATCGCGGTCGACGCGATGAAGACCTACGCGGATGAAGTGCGCGGCGGGCGGTTCCCCGACGCCGATCACAGCTACGGCATGAAGCCCGAGGAAGCGGAGAAGCTGAAGCGCCTCATCGCCGAGAGGAAGTAGCCCTACATCCTCGCGCCGGCGCCTTGCGCCGCGGCAGCGTCTTCCTTCTGCTGCAGCGAGAAAATCGACGTATAGCCGCCTGACCAGTCCGGCGGGATCAGGCAGGGGCGTGGATCGTGGTGCGCGAATGCCGCCCGCTTGCCGCGGATGATGGCCTGGTCGTGCTTGGGCTTGATCGGGTTGACGGTGTAGGGAAACGCGTCGGCCGACGTCAGCGTGTAGAGCAGCAGCGGCCGGCCCAGGTCCGAGTCGTTGCGCGGCGAGCCGTGGATGGTGCGGCAGTTATGCAGCGTGAGCGATCCGGCCGGCGCAACCGCGTAGACGGCCTTGTCCGTGTCGATTTTCGCGATGTCCTGGTCCGACAGGCAGCCGACCCATTTGCCGTCCGCGTCGTACTGGTCCAGCACCGGGTCGATCAGGTGGCTTTTCGGGATGAAGCCCACCGGGCCCTGGTCCATCGCGCAGTCGTAGATGTAGGTGCCGATGGTGAGCGGCGAGTAGTTGGTGTGCGGCCAGAATGAAATGTCGTAATGCCATTTCACTTCCTCGCCGCCCTTGCGCCACTTGAAGTTCAGCTTGGAATGGTGGAATTTCACGTCCGGCCCGACCAGGTCCGCGACGATGTCGGGCATCGCCGACCTGGTGCAGTATTCCCAGAACACGGGATGCTGTTCGACCGGGTTGGACACGCGGCGCAGGCGCGGTTCATCGGGCCTGTGGTCCGGCTCCAGGTCATAGACCGCGTCGGATTTGCTGATTTTCCGGCTGCGTTCGACCAGTTCATCGGTGGCGGCGCGCAGCTTCTTGATCCACTCGTCGCCGATGATCTTTTCGAGAATGATGAAGCCTTCGCTGAAATAGGCCTCGCGCTGCGATTGGGTCAGCACGCGGGGCGGCAGGGCAAGGATCTGTTCTGGCGTCATGAGGGTTCTCCTTCGCTGGTATCGCTAATTTCCGAGATAGAGGCTTTTGATGGCGTCGGTCTGGCGCAGTTGCTCCGACTGCCCTTCGAGCGAGATGTTCCCCGACTCGAGCACGTAGGCGCGCGAGGCGCAGTCCAGGGCGACGGCCACGTTCTGTTCGGCGAGCAGGATGGTCATCCCGCCGGCCGCGAGCTTGGCCACGGTGGCGGCGATTTCTTCGACGATGATCGGCGCCAGGCCCAGCGTCGGCTCGTCCAGCAGCAGGCATTTCGGCTTCGCCATGAGGCCGCGCGCGATGGCCAGCATCTGCTGCTCGCCGCCGGACATCGATCCGGCTTTCTGCGCGCGGCGCTCGCCCAGCCGCGGAAAGAGGCCGAACACATAGTCCAGCTCCTTGCCGGCCGAGTCGCGGTCCGCGCGGTGATAGGCGCCCATCAGCAGGTTCTCCACGACCGTGAACTTGGTGAAGACCCGGCGGCCCTCCGGCACCAGCACCAGGCCGCGATTCACCCTTTCGTACGTCGCCAGCCGGGTGATGTCCTCTCCGGCAAAAAGCAGCGACCCGGCCGCGGCCTCCTTCAGTCCCATGACTGCGCGCAGCGTAGTGGTCTTGCCGGCTGCGTTGGCGCCGATCAGCGACACGACTTCGCCCGCGGCGATACTGATCGTGACGTCTTTCAGGACGTGGTTCTTG
>DATJYN010000093.1:0-10403 GCA_035499575.1 Burkholderiales bacterium
CCTACGGCTACGACCGCGTGACCATGATGCAGGAAACCAAGACGACGCTTTGCCAGGTCGCGAAGGCATAAGGAGAACGCCATGGCCAGAATGAAATTTCTGTGCGACGCCGAGCGCTGCATCGAGTGCAACGGCTGCGTCACCGCTTGCAAGAACGAGAACGAGGTGCCCTGGGGCGTCAACCGGCGCCGCGTGGTGACCATCAACGACGGCGTGATCGGCGCGGAGAAGTCGATCTCGGTCGCCTGCATGCACTGTTCGGATGCGCCCTGCATGGCGGTGTGCCCGGTGGACTGCTTCTACCGCACCGACGACGGCGTGGTGCTGCACGACAAGGACCTGTGCATCGGCTGCGGCTACTGTTTCTACGCCTGCCCCTTCGGCGCGCCGCAGTTCCCGCAGGCGGGCGCCTTCGGTCTGCGCGGCAAGATGGACAAGTGCACGTTCTGCGCGGGCGGTCCGGAAGCGGACCGCTCCGAGGCGGAATTCAAGAAATACGGCCGCAACCGCCTCTCCGAGGGCAAGTTGCCGGCCTGCGCCGAAATGTGCTCCACCAAGGCGCTGCTCGGCGGCGACGGTGACGTGATCTCGGACATCTACCGCGAGCGCGTCGCGCGGCGCGGCAACAAGGGCGCCGAAGCGTGGGGCTGGGGCAGCGCCTACGGCCAGCCGCCCAAGGCCGCAACGTCCGCACCCGCCGGAGGGAAGTCGTGATGGGACGCGTGCTGCTGCTTGTCGCCGCGATCGGCATCGCTGGCTGCATGGAAGTCGAGCAGGCGAACTCGGGGCGGCAGTCTGGCCAGAGCGTCAAGCGCGACACGCCGGCCTGGAACAGCGAGCCGCTCGCCAACGGGCCGACCTGGAAGCAGGGCGATCGCGGCAGCTGGGAAGAGCAGATCAAGAAGCGCCAGCTCGTGCAAAACGAGTCCGTGCGGATCGGCAACTAGACCGCCCGGACAGAAGGAGGAGTTCCATGCAGATGCTCTCCCGAAACGCGGGCAGGCTGATTCTGGCGCTTGCGCTTGCCGCGCCTGTAGCGGCGCAGGCTCAGCCGGCCCAGTCGCCAGCGGCCCCGGTGGCTGCGGATCCCGCCAAGGACCAGCAGCAACGCAGCATCAATCAGCCCGGCAACAATGCGCCCGTCTGGCGTGAAGTCAGGTCCGGCCAGCCCAACTACACCAGCATCCCGGGGCGTGAAGTCGGCGTGCTGGTGCAGCCGCAGGCGCGCTTTCCCGGGCAAGGCAGCATGACCACCGCCGGCGAGGCCTGGCGCAATTTCCGCAACGGGCCGATCACCTTCTATGGCGGCTGGCTGGTGCTGCTGGCGTGCGCGGCGATCGCGACGATCTATTTCACCCTGGGGCCGATCAAGCTGCACGACAAGCCGAGCGGGCGCACCATCGAGCGCTTCACGCTTGCCGAGCGCTGGGCGCACTGGACGACGGCGATCAGCTTCTGCGTTCTGGGTGTTTCCGGGCTGATCATCCTTTTCGGCAAGTACGTGCTGCTGCCGGTGATCGGCTATACGCTGTTCGCGTGGCTCACCTCCCTGGCCAAGAACCTGCACAATTTCGTCGCTCCGCTGTTCATCGTCAGCCTGCTGGTGTTCATCGTCATGTACGTGAAGGACAACCTGCCGGAAAAGGGCGACTTCGCGTGGCTGGCGAACGGCTGGAAGATGTTCAGGGGCGAACACATGCCGTCCGGGCGCTTTAATGCCGGCGAGAAAGCCTGGTTCTGGGGCGGGGTGGTGGCGCTGTCTCTCGTCATCTGCACCTCCGGGCTGGTGCTGCTGTTCCCGAATTTCGAGCAGCTGCGCGCGACCATGCAGCAGGCGAGCGTGGTGCACTCGATCGCCGCGCTGCTGGTGATCGCGGCCGCCATCGGCCACATTTACATGGGCACGATCGGCATGGAAGGCGCCTACCAAAACATGCGCGACGGCGTCGCCGACGAAACCTGGGCGAAAGAGCACCACGAGCTCTGGTACAACGACGTCAAGTCCGGCAAGCCAGCCGCAAAATCCGGCGCGGGCCCGCAGGCGTCCGCGCAGACGCAGCATTGAGGAGCGGGAGGAAACCATGAGGAAATTCGCGATAGCCGTGACGCTCGCCGCAGGGCTGGGCCTGGGTGCGCTGGCCGGCGTGCAGGCCGCGCTGCCCAAGCCCCCCGCCAAGACCGACGCGGAGAAGGCGGCCGAAGCGGAAAAGGCGGCGGCGGCGAAAGCAAAAGAAGCCGAAGAGAACGCAAAGGCGCAGGACAAGGCGGTCGCCAACTACAAGAAGAACAAGGGCGTGGTTGAGCCGAAAGCCGCGGCCAAGGCTTCGGCGGCATCCGCGTCCGGCAAGAAATAGGACTGCCGCCTGCGCAGCTAGGCCGCGTAGCCGTCGACGAGGATCAGCTTCGCGTTCGCGGCTTTGAGCCGCATTGCGAGGAGCGGTTTGTAGTCGGGCGAGTCGTACCACTTGCGCGCCTGCGCCATGCTGGGAAATTCGAGCACCACGACGCGCTTGGGCGCCCAGCCGCCTTCCTTCGTTTCGACCGCGCCGCCGCGCACGATGTACTTGCCGCCGTGGGCGGCGATCGTCGCCGGCACTCCCTTGGCATACTCCTGGAACAGTGCGGAGTCGGTGACATCGACTTCGACAATCACGTAGGCGGCCATCGGTCGCTCTCTCCGTTGGGGATCAGCGCAGAAGGGTAATGGCGAGTCCGGCGAGCGCGCAAGCGCCGATCACCGGCATGACGCCGACCTTGAAGCGGAACAGCGCAACGAGCGCCGCCAGGCCGATCGCCGCGGAAATCCAGTCGAACGGACCGGCCATTCCCCCCGGCCAGAGCACCTGACAGGCGAAGAACACGGCCAGGTTCAGGATCACGCCGACGACGGCGGCCGTGATGCCGGTAAGCGGCGCGCTGAAGCGCAGGTTGCCATGCGTGGTCTCGATGAACGGCGCGCCCATGAAGATGAAGATGAACGAGGGCAGGAAAGTGAAGTAAGTCGCCACCAGCGCGCCCGCGACGCCGGCGCCGATGAAGCCGACGAAGGCGACCACCATGATCAGCGGCCCGGGCGTGGTTTCGCCCAGCGCCAGCCCGTCGATCATCTGCGGCGCGGTCAGCCAGCCGTAATGCTCCACGGCGCCCTGAAATACATAGGGCAGCACCGCGTAGGCGCCGCCGAAAGTGAGCAGTGCCGCCTTGGTGAAGAACCAGCCCATCTGCTGCAGCGTGCCGGACAACAGCGCGAGCGGTACGGCGCAGAGCGCGACGCCGGCGGCAACATGGGCGCAGAGCTTGGGCCAGGAGAACACCGCGTGCGCCGGCGTGGGCGTCGCGTCGTCGATCAGCGCAGGACCATAGCCCTTGACCGCGGCGTCTCCGCTAGGCGGCGTGAAGATCGCCGGGCATAGGCGTCCACCCAGGTAGCCCACCAGGCCGGCGGTGAAAACGATGGCCGGAAAGGGTGCGCTGAATTCGAAGATGGCGGCGAAGGCAGCTGCTGCGATGGCCCACAACGCGGGATGCCGCAGCGCACGCGAGCCTATGCGGTGCGCCGCGGCGATGACGATCGCGGTTACCGCCGGTTTGATGCCGTAGAAGATTCCGGCAACGAACGGCACGTTGCCGTAGGTCACGTAGGTCCAGGACAGGGCGATCAGGATGAAGATTGACGGCAGCACGAACAGGAGGCCGGCGACAATGCCGCCCGAGGCGCGGTGCATGAGCCAGCCGATGTAGGTCGCGAGCTGCGTGGCTTCGGGGCCCGGCAGCAGCATGCAGAAATTGAGGGCGTGCAGGAAGCGGCTCTCGGAGATCCAGCGCCGGCGCTCGACCAGCTCCTGGTGCATGATCGCGATCTGCCCGGTGGGTCCGCCGAAGCTGATGAAGCCGAGCTTCAGCCAGAAGCGCAACGCATCGATAAAGGAGACGGGCGCCGGCTTTTCCTGCGTCACGCGTAGCCGACGCTTTGCCGGTCGAAGGATACCGCCTTCACCAGCGCCCAGACTTCCTGACCGGCGGCGAGGCGCAGCCGGGCGGCGGAATGCCGGGTGATGCGCGCGAGGATCGGCGTGCCGGCGATGTCGATGCGGACATCGACACTCGAGCCGGGTTCGATGCCGATTTCGGCGATACGTCCGGCGAAGCAGTTGAGGATGCTGATGTCCCGCGGCCGCTCCAATGCGATCGAGACGTCGCGCGCGCGCACCCTTACCCGCAAGGATTCGCCGACGAGAGCGTCGACGTCGGCCACCAGCAGCTCGCCGCCCGTGAACGCCAGCCGCGCAAGGCCGCTGTCCAGGTCTTGCGCAGCGACTTTCGCCTCGATCACCGCGCCCCCCTCGTAGCGCCCGATCAGGCCGCGCAGTTCCATGCGCCCCATCAGGTCGTGCACCTCGCCGGAGGCGGCGACCCGGCCGTCCGAGAGCAGCACCATGTGGCCGGCGAGCCGCACCACTTCTTCGATCTCGTGGCTGACGTAAAGGATCGGCACGCGCACCTCGTCGCGCAGCCGCTCGATGTAGTAGAGGATTTCGCCGCGCCTGCCGGCATCGAGCGACGCCAGCGGCTCGTCCATCAGCAGCAGGCGGGGACTGGCGAGCAGCGCACGGCCGAGGGCAACGCGCTGCTTCTCGCCGCCGGAAAGATGGCGCGGCCTGCGCTCCAGCAACGGCGCGAGATCCAGCAGCGCGACGACGCGGCCGATGTCCGCCCAGCGCTCCTGCGGCGGCGTGAAGAAGCGGCCGTACAGCAGGTTCTGGCGCACGCTCAGGTGCGGCAGCAGCAGGCCGTCCTGGAACACGTAGCCGACGCGGCGCTGCTCGGGCGGGACGTTCACGCCGGAGGCAACGTCGAACAGCACGCGGTCGCCGATCGCGATGCGGCCGCGGTCCGGGCGCAGCAGGCCCGCGACCAGGTTGAGCAGGGTGCTCTTGCCGCAGCCCGAGCGGCCGAACAGAGCGGTGACCGGCGCGTCGCAGGAGAAGGACGCTTTCAGCCGGAAGCTTTCCAGCCGCCGCTCGACATCGATCTCAATGCGCATCGCCGAAGACCCTGAGGTGGGCGCGCCGCACGATGAATTCCGAGGCGAGCAATGCCGCCAGTGAGAGCAGTACCGACAGCACGCACAGGCGCATCGCCTGCGGGTCGCCGCCCGGAACCTGCGTATACGTGTAGATCGCCAGCGGGAGGGTCTGCGTTTCGCCCGGGATGTTCGAGACGAAAGTGATGGTGGCGCCGAATTCGCCCAGGCTGCGCGCGAAGGAAAGCAGCATGCCGGTGACGATGCCGGGAAGGGAGAGCGGGATGGTGACGCTCGCCAGCACCCAGAGGCGCCCCGCGCCCAGCGTGGCCGCGGCCGATTCCAGCCGCCGGTCGACCGCTTCCAGCGACTGGCGGATGGCGCGCACCAGCAGCGGCAATCCCATCAGAGCGCAGGCGAGCGCCGCTCCGGTCCAGCGGAATGCGAACACGATGCCGAAAGTTTCGTCGAGCCACTGGCCGATCGGGCCGCGCCGGCCGAACAGAACAAGCAGCAGGTAGCCGATCACCACGGGCGGCAGAACCAGAGGCAGGTGGATGACTGCGTCGAGCAGCGACTTGCCCGGGAACTGGCGGCGCGCCAGCAGCCAGGCCAGCGCAAAGCCGAACGGCAGGCTCGCGAGGACGCTGGCGGCGGCGACCTTCAGGCTGAGGCGGACCGCCTCGAGCTCGGAAGGGGTGAGGGCATCGAGCACCCCGTCAGTTTAACGGGGTGAATCCGTACTTCTCGAAGACCTTGCGCGCGGACGGCAAAGAGAGCAACGAGAGAAAATCCGCCGCCGCGCCGGACGCGGGCGCGGACGCCGTCAGCGCGGCCGGATAGATGATCGGCGGATGCGATCCGTCCGGAAACGCCGCTACCACGCGTACCTTTGGTTCCGCCGCGGCATCGGTCGCGTACACGGTGCCCAGTGGAGCCTCGCCGCGCGCGACCAGAAGCAGCGCCGCACGCACGTTTTCAGCCGACGCCAGCCTGCCGGACACCGAGTCCCAGACGCCGAATTTCTCCAGCGCCGATTTGGTGTACTTGCCTGCCGGTACGCTCGCCGGGTCCGCGGTCGCCAGCCGCCCATCGCCGAGCAGCCGGGCGAGCGGGAATCCGGGCTTGATATCGGCCTGTACCGTGCTTCCCGACGGCGCGATCAGCACCAGCTTGTTGCCCAGCAAATTCCTGCGCGTGCCTTCCCGGATGAGCTTGTTCCGGTCGAGATAGTCCATCCAGTCGAGGTCCGCAGAGATGAACAGCTGCGCGGGCGCGCCGGCCTCGATCTGCTTGGCCAGCGCCGAACTCGCGCCATAGGAAACCAGCGGTTTCGCCGGCGAGAGCGCGGCAACGTCGTCCAGCGCGTTTTTCAGGCTGGCGGCGGCAAAGACGATGAGTTGCTGCGCGGATACCGTGCCGGAAGCGCACAGCGCGAGCAAGAGGAAAAAAAGCCGAAATGGCATGCCGCCTCCGATATAGTTACGTAACTATATCGGTGGATCGGGCAGCGGGCAAGGCGGCTAGGCGAGATTCCTTTTTATCGCGGAGAGATCGGCGGCGACGGCGCGCGCGGCGCAGGCCTGCATGCGCCGATAGCGCTTCAGCACCTGCGCGCCGAGAGGCGTCAGCTTGGCGCCGCCGTGCCCGGCGCCACCCTTGGCGGATTCGACCAGCGGGTAGCGGAATTCCCCGTTCATGGCCGTCACCAGCCCCCAGGCGCGCGTGTAGCTCATCTTCATGCGGCGGCCCGCGGCGGCGATCGAGCCGGTATCGCGGATGTGCTCCAGCAGGGACGCCTTGCCGGGGCCGAACGCAACGTTGTTCCGCAAGGAGACGCGCAAATGCAGGTCCAGTGTCTTGGTCATGGGACTCGGCGGAGCGTGCTCAGG
Source organism: Burkholderiales bacterium (assembly GCA_035499575.1). GTDB lineage: Bacteria > Pseudomonadota > Gammaproteobacteria > Burkholderiales > SG8-39 > RBG-16-66-20. Next base: position 6,916 of record DATJYN010000093.1, read on the forward strand.
GTTGGAGTAATCTTATACCCCGATGGAACGACGAGATTTCATCAAGGCCTGCGCCGCGACCTGCGCGCTGGGCGCGCCGGACGCCCTCGTGGCAGCGGACATGAAGCCGCGCTTCTATGCGCGCGCCCGGCTGGTGGACGAATTCGGCCAGCCGGTGAGGGCGTCCGAGCTCGTCGTCGACCGCAATTACATCTTCCACTATCCCTTCGAATCGACGCCCTGTTTTCTGCTCAGGCTGTCCAAGCCGACCGTACGGGACGTCGAGCTGAGGACGGAGGGCGGCGCGGCCTACCGGTGGCCCGGCGGGGTGGGGCCCAACCGCGCCATCGTCGGTTTTTCCGCGATCTGCGCGCACCGCCTCAACTATCCGGCCCCGCAGGTCAGCTTCATCAGCTACCGCGACAAGGCAACCGCATCGAGCGCGGCGCGCGCCAACCTCATCCACTGCTGCTCCGAGCATAGCGAATACGACCCGGCCTCGGGTGCCAAGGTGATGGGCGGCCCGGCGCCGCAGCCGCTGTCTGCCATCCTGCTCGAACATGACGCGAAGACGGACGGCCTTTACGCCACAGGGACGCTGGGAGGAGAGCTCTTCGACGCCTTCTTCGCAAAGTTCGAGTTCAAGCTCACGCTCGACCTGCATGGCGCCGATCCTCGCCGGCAGGTCGCGGGCAAGGCCGTCGTCCGGGAGCTCCAGCAGTTCTGCAGGCAGCAGATCCGCTGCTGACCGGCGTCTACAGGCGAGGCGCCAGCGGCAGGTTCACCAGCAGGTTCTGCGGCTTCATGCGCAGCGTGCCCTCCGGCGTGACCGCCAGGCCCAGGTACACGGCGGTGCCCGGAAAATCCGCGCGCAGCACGCTGCGATCCGGGAAATCCATGCGGAACAACCCTACGACGCGCTTCAGGCGTTCCTCGTCGAGGTCGGCGCCGTTGTAAACCTCGTTCAGCACGGCGCTTGCCTCCGCGTCGAGTCCGACGTGCCATGCCCAGTCTTTCTCGGGAATCTCGCGGACCGGCTTTACTGATGTGCGTACGCCGTGGAAATGCGCCATCCAGCGCTCGAGCACGCGGCAGAACGCCGCGTTGCCTGGCTGCTCCCCGTTCAGTTGGAGGACCGTGTCGTGGCGCTCGTCGCGCTCGAAGTAGCTGGCCGCGCTCTTTTCATCGAGTACGTCGAGTTCGATGGTCCGCGTTGACATCCGGCCTTCCTTCAGCAGCTTGCCCAGGCTGCCGAAGCCGCCGGTTTCCGCATGCACCTGCACGATTTCATCATCGGCCGCCATGATGGCGCCGTCCTGGATGGCGACCCGCTGCCGGCGGAAGAAAAGCTCCGCCGCACGGGCTTCGAGGCCGTCCTTCGTCCCGTCAAGCAGGCTGCGCAGGATGACCTGCACCGTGTGATGGATGAAATCCGGCGGTACCGCGACATCCTGCCGGAACAGACCCGCGTAGAACGCCTCCAGCGTCGGCGCGTCGAGCAGCCGCGCGCGAAAGCGAAGCATGACATGGTAGTTCTCGCGCGCGTCGGCATCGGCGAGGGCTTCGACCTCGGCCGCCCCGACTTCGCGGCGCGGCGCCTCCATCAGCGACGCGTGCAGCGCGAATTCGGCGGCCTCCGCCTCGGGCGGCGGGGCGAGTTCCGGCCGGCTGTAGTACAGGCGCAGGTAATCGTCGGTGACGTACAGGCGCCCGTCGGCATCCTTGCGCAACAGGCGATAGCCGCAGCCGGGCCAGAAGTCAGCCACGATCCGGAAATTACGGCTTTGCCGTCTGCGCCGGAAGGCGGGCGGGGCGCAGCGCCGACTCGACGTCGAACACCTCGCCGGTGATCGCGTTTCCGTAGCCCGGCAACTCGGAGAGGATGCCCTTGAATTCCTCGCTGCGCAGCACCTGGACGAACTGCGCGATCTCGGGTCTCGCCATCGCGTCCGCTCTGCAGGCCAGGTAGTAGCGCTCGGTCAGCAAAGGAAGATAGTCCAGCTCGTATTGCGCGGCCGCTGCCTTGATGCCGAAGCCCGCATCGACCTTGCCGCCCGCCACCGTGGCGGCGACCGCGAGGTGGGTGTATTCCTCGTTCAGGTAGCCGTCGATCGCGCCGGGATCGATGCCCGCGCCGGCGAGAAGTTCGTCGAATTCGATCCGGCTGCCCGAACCCTGCTGCCGGTTGACGATTCGCACGCCCGGATGCGCCAGGTCCGCCAGGCTTTGGATTTTCTTGGGATTGCCGCGCCGTACCATCAGGCCCTGCGTGCGCGTCGCCATGCCGATCAGCCGGTGCCGGCGCGCGTCGAGATGCCGGCTGAATGTCGCGGCAGCGGATTTCTCCATGCCTTCGGCGATATGGAATCCCGCGAGCGCGCAGCGGCCCCGGGCGAAACCGTCCAGGCTTTCCAGGCTGCCCTTGAAGCGCACGTCCAGCTTGAGGCCCTCGCGGTGGGCGAGGAGGTCCCTGAGCGCGGCCAGCGCCAGGTCGTGGCTGGCGCAAAGGGAAAGCCTCTTCGGGGACGCCTCCATCGCCTGCGACAGCACCTGCTCGATTTCCTGGCGCACGCTCTCAAGGCCCGGCGTCATCCGCGCGCGCACCAGTTCCTCCGCCCACAGCAGCTTCTGGCCGAATTCGGACAGGCGCGCGCCGCGGCCCTGGCGCAGCACTACCAGCGGCTTGCCGAAGATTTTTTCCCATTTGCCCATCAGTCCCCAGACGTGGCGGTACGACATGTCCACCGCGCGCGCCGCAGCGGCGAGCGAGCCGGTTTCGTGGACTGCGAACAGCACACGAAACAGCGTGGCGTCGACCGCGAAATCCTTGCCGGGTTGCGGCTGCCAGAGGTACTGGAGGTTGACTTTGATCATCGGGGGCGCGGCGGCAGTCTACCGAAGAAGTATATATGCATGAGTTTGCATATTTACACTGACCCCATGATCGAAGCACTGGAAAGCGCCGTTTCGCTGGTCTTTTCATGGGACAGGAAGCTGATCGAGATCGTCAGCCTCAGTCTCATGGTGAGCCTGAGCGCGGTGTCCTGCGCCACGCTGCTCGGATTGCCCCTGGGCGCCGCGATCGCGGTCGGGCGTTTTCCGGGGCGCAGGGCGGCGATCGTGGTGCTGAATGCCATGATGGGGCTGCCGCCGGTGGTCATCGGGCTGCTCGTCTACCTGCTGCTTTCCCGCGCCGGGCCGCTGGGACGCCTCGGCCTCCTGTTCACGCCGGGTGCGATGGTGATCGCGCAGACGATCCTGATCCTGCCGATCATCGCGGCGCTCTGCCGGCAATCGGTCGAGGACGCGTGGCGCGAGTACGAAGAGCAGCTGCGCTCGCTGGGCGTCGAGGGCTTGCCTGCGGCGCTCACGCTGGTGTGGGACATCCGCTTTTCCCTCGTCACCGCCGTGCTCGCGGGCCTCGGGCGGGCTTGCGCGGAAGTCGGCGCAGTGATGATCGTCGGCGGCAACATCGACGGCGTCACGCGCGTGATGACCACGACCATCGC
>DATJYN010000094.1:0-2628 GCA_035499575.1 Burkholderiales bacterium
ACAGAGAGTGACCATGTCTGACATCACCATTCCGGGCGGACGCATTCGTTCATTCGTCGAGCGGGTCGAGCAGCTTGATGCTGAGCTGGCCGAATTGAACGAAGCGAAAAAGGAGGTCTTTTCAGAAGCCAAGGCCGAAGGATTCGACGTGAAAATCCTCAAGGAGATCATCAAGCTGCGCAAGCAGGATCAGGATGAGCGCGACGAGCGCGACACCCTGCTCGATCTCTATATGCGCGCGATGGAGACCTCGGAGGAGAAGCCGACCGCGAAAGCGGCTTGATCGCGCGGCGTGGTGGTGGGTTACGCCTTCGGCCAACCCACCCTATGCAGCCTTTATTGCTCCGAAAGCCGCACCATCTGGCGGCCGCTGTTGAGCTTCTTCAGCTCGTTGATGTACTCCTCCGGACGCGTCCAGCGCGAGGGCGTCTTCAGGCCCATGTACTCGGCAATCTCGCCGATGAAGCCGGTGCAGTTGGTCGTATAGGCGTTCCACACCGGCGAGCTCGCCTGCAGGTGCTTGATATAGGCGAACACGCGCTTGGCATCGGCCTCGTTCAGATAGACCTTGTAGTGCGCGGTCAGATATTGCGGATCGAGATCGCCATAGCTGGCGCCGGTCTCGGACGGCACCCAGGTGAGATAGCCGAGCATATAGGTCCCGACATCGCCCGCCGGCGTCAGGCCTGCGACCTCGACGGCGCGCTCGCTCGTCTTGCCATACCAGACAAAGGTGTGGCCCCAGCTCGCAGCCGTGCGCGCGCGGAAGTCGACATAATAGGGGCCCTTTGCCGCGCTTGATGCAGGCCTGCGCGGCGAAGCGGTGGCGTCAGCGCTGACATCGGCGGATGCGAGCGCCTTCGCCTCGGTGGCGCGCGCTGCGCCTTCATTGGCGGAGGCGGTCTGGATTGCGCCGAGTTGGATCACCCCGCCAAGGGCCGCCGCGAGCAGGCCCAGCGCCAAGCGGTTCAGTCGGTTCGACATGCAAAGTCCATCTGCAATGCAATTCGCAGCGATTAGGGTGGGTCAGCGGACCCGCCACAGCTCGAAGAGCCAAGGCGGAACGCCGACCCACCCGTCGCATCGATCAGTAGCGGGCCGCGACCGGCGCCTTGCCCACGGGCGACTTCCCGATCGGCGCCTTGCCGATCGGCGCCTTCCCGATCGGGGCTGCGGGATACGCGGGCACCGGTTGCCGTTGCGGCAGGTCGGCTGCGGAAGCGGCAGTCACCAGCGCGAAAACGGCACCCGTTGCGATCAGAACTTTCACCACGGAACCTCTCCTTGAAGTTGGCAGGAACGTGCAGTCTGTGCCGCAGCTCCCATTCGTTGCGCCGCGAGAATGACCAGCGGAGTGGGTTCAGAATACGGCAAATACCGCCGGCATTGACGCGGCGCGCGGCGCAACGTCACGTTTTTGCCGGAGTGTTGCGAGCGCGCCGCAGTTGCGGGTTCCATCAGTTTCGCCCAGCCCTTGTTGTCTGCGCGCTGGCGGCCTGCGTCGCCCTGTCGAGGATGCTGCGGTCCCATCCGGTGCGCGCTGCGAGGATGTCGGCAAGCTTCACTGCGAGCGCGCGAAGCTCGGCATTGGCCTTGAGCAGCGCCAGGATGTTGTCGACGCTGCGCTGCCGCCATTCGTCGTCCGACATGGGCTTGCTGGTGGCCCTGTCCTCGCGCAGCGGCGAGGCCAGCACCGCGAGCAATTCGCGATCGCGTGCCGCTGACTCCTTCGGTGATTCGGCCGGTGACGTCCGCGGACGCCGGCTGCCTTCGGCAGTCCGGAACGGCACGACAAGCGGCTCCTTGCCGCGCGACGGATCTTCGCTATTCATGGCAGTCCCCCCACTCAACTTGTGCGCGGTTCGTAACAAGCAACCTTGCCCGTCAACCAAGCTCGATTGAGTCGGCGGCGAATTTGAGTCGGAAACTGGGGGCGCTTTGGGCGCGCTGCGGAGCTGTCGTGACGATCTGCGAGAAGTTCATGGCATCGGCATTGCAAGCGAACTTGCTCCCGCGGCGCGGCTTACGCCCGAGTCTTGCATCGTCGTCGTCCCTCCGGAATCGAAGGGCGCAGGGAAGGCCGTGTGGCCGCATGCACCCGGGGCCCTCGCGCAAGGAAAAATTGCGCGAGCGCGAAAACCACAGGTACAGGCGGTGACAACCGGCCTTCCCTGCGCAGTGGTTTACGGCTTATGTCGTGCTCTTCTCGGTGAACTTTGCTTGTTTTGCCACCGTCGCCGTCGCGCCGCCTTTGGAGCTGCACGATCGCTTGAGCGCCTGGCCTGAGCGCGCCAGAACCACACGATTTTGCCGTCCGCGCCGGTGCCACTCGCCTCACGGCACCGACCCGTCCACCGCATTCCGCGCCACGTTCACGGCGATCGCGATACGCCCCTTGCTCGGTGCGGAACGGGGTGCTTATACGCTAAATCCGAATTTCGGGAAACAGGAATATTTTTGCGGACAGGGGTTGACAGCATTTTGCGCAAACCACCCGCCCGGGCAAATCAGTTGCCGGCGCCACGTACACCGTCGTCGTCCCGGCGAAGGCCGGGACCCATAACCCCAGGGAGAAGTTCTTGCGAAGATCGTCTGCCACCGCAGCTTACGGATACATTCCGCGGTATG
>DATJYN010000095.1:0-8779 GCA_035499575.1 Burkholderiales bacterium
CACCATGCACCTCATGCCCGGCATCGGCGTGCTGCTGGCGATCCTGTTCCTCGGCGAATACCCACGCTGGTACCACGGCGCGGGAATCGCGCTGATCCTGGCCGGCGTGGCGCTCTCTTCCTCCAGGGCTAGAGCTTCAGCGGCTTCCAGTAGCCCGTAAGCTCCAGGTAACCTCTGCCCACCGGCGCGTTGCCGCGGAAGGCCCGCACCGCCCCTTCCCAGTAGACGGTGCCGGTGCTCGCGCGCGCGTCGAGCTCCTGGTCGTCCATCAGGGGTTCCAGGCGGAGATCGCCGTTGACCTTCATGGAGACGGGATACAGCGTGCCCGTGCGCGGCGATTTCCAGGTCCTGAGTGCCTGAAACGAGGTTCCGGCAGGAGCGAAAACGGTCCCGCCGTCCTTGCCGCGCATGCGGAAGGCCATCAGCGCACCGCCGTCGTCCAGGTTGATGCCGCACCAGTCCCAGCCCGCGGCGCCGGCGTCCATGTACTGGCTCGACCACTCATGGTCCAGCCATGCCGTGCCGGTGACGGGCTGGCCGCTGGCCGTGCCGCGGACCGGGAGTTGGGGACGGCTGTAGTAGTAGGAAGCTTCCTCAGGGCCGTTGCCCTTGCGGCTGAAACCTGCGCTCCCCTGGAGGACGAGCTGCGACGCCGTGAAATCAAGCTCCAGGGAAAAATCCCGCGCTCGAATGCGTGCCTCGTAGCTGTCCTTCCGCAGAGCCAGTTTCCAGTCGTCCACCCAGACTTCGGTGGTGCCCTCCTTGCTGCCCGCGAGCCCGAGCGCCGTGCGCGCCGCGCGCTCGTCATGCCGCAGCCTGCCGTAGCGCGGATCGGAGATCGCCGCATGCGCCAGGATGAGCTGCCGGGCAGTGAAATGACTTGGATTGGGATTTTCAAAATCCAGCCGGGTCCTGAAAAAAGTAATTTGGAAGCCGAAGTCTTGCCCGCGCGCGGTCTTCAGCCAGCCGGTGACGTACCACCACTCCTGCCGGTAATCGGGATGCGCGCCGTGGTCGCGGGGGAACTGGAAACGATAATCCGGTTTGACGATCGGGAATGCCAGCCCGGCGGCGAGGAATTGCCTGCGGTTCACCAGTCCTCCTTCACCGCGCGCACGGGACCGATGCCCGTGGCTTCGCGGCCGGACAGCCAGGCGGTGAGCGCGGCGAGCAAAACCAGGGAAAACGACAAGGCCAGCAGCAGCTCCGCCGGCACGTGCAAATCCATGCTCCAGTTGAACGACTGCCGGTTGACGACGCGGATCAGCACCAGGCTGATCGCGCCGCCGAGCGCGAGGCCGACGGCGACGCCGAGCACCGCGAGCAGCCCGCCTTCGGCCGCCAGCATGGCGCCGATCTGCCGGCGCGTCATGCCGAGGTGGCGCAGCATGCCGAACTCGCGCCGGCGCGCGAGCACGATGGCGCCGACGCTCGACGACAGCCCGAACAGGCCCACCAGCACCGCCACCGCTTCGAGCGCATAGGTCACCGCGAAGCTGCGGTCGAAAATCGCCAGCGACGCCCGCCGCACCTCGCCTGCGCCTGCGATGTCGAGCAGCCGCCCGCCCGGCAGCGCGCGCAGCGCTGCAACGGCCGCCGCCGCGTCCGCTCCGGGCTTGAGCCAGAGCGCCGCGTCGTTGGCGCGCCTGTCGCCCGAGAGCGCCGCGTACACCTCGCGCTCGATCACGATGGCCCCATGCTGGCGCGCGTAATCGCGCCAGACGCCCGCGATGACGAACCTGAATTTTTTGCCGTTGATCGGAATCTCGATGTCATTGCCAGGCAAAAACCCGTAGAGATCCGATACCGCTTCCGAAATCCAGGCGGGCGGCGGGTCGCCCGGCTTGCGCTCGTAACGCTTGCCCACGGACGGGAAGCGGATGGACGAAGCGCTTCCCGCGCCGTCCCGGGCGAGCAGCGCCACCGCCGGCCGCGCGGGATCGAGGATGATGCGCCCGCTGCGCAGGAATACCACCCGCTCCACCTGCGGCAATTCGCGCACCTTTTCTTCCAGCGCCGGATCGATCCAGGCGGTTTCGCCCGCGAGGGTGGTGCGGAAGTACAGCTCGGCCGGCAGCACCGCGCCCAGCCACTCGTCCACGGAATTCCTGAAGGAAGCCACCATGATGGCCATCGCCGCCATCAGTGAAAAGCTGGCGACGATGGCGGCCAGGCTCACGGCGGCCTGGCCGGGCGAGCCGCGCAACTGCGCGAGCGCGAGCATGACCGGGATGGATTGCCTGCTTTCGACGTTTTTGAAAATGGCGCCGGAAATGAAGGGCACCAACAGCACCCCGCCCGTCAGCAGGCAGGCGATCGACAGGTAGCCGGCGACGGGGATGCCGTTCACCGGCCCGAAAGGAACAAGAACTGCCGCCATCGAAAGGCAAAGCAGCCCGGGCCAGGGCTGCACGGCGCGCGCGAACATGGCTTGTTCGTCGCCCGCCTTGAGCGCCCGCGCGGGCGGCGTGCGCGCCGCGTCCATCGCCGGCAGCAGCGCGCCGGCGATCGCGATGGCGGCGCCGGCCAGCACGTAGGCAAGCGCGGCGGCGGCGGAAAACCTGAGCTCCGGCGCCATGCCGCGGAACATGCCGGCGCCCAGGTCCGCGCCCGCGATGTGCACCGCCGCCAGCGCCAGCAGGTAGCCGCCGGCGATACCCAGCAGGCCGCCGAGCGCGCCCAGCGCCGCCGCTTCGGCCAGCACCAGCCGCGCAATGCCGCCGCGCCGCAGGCCCAGCACGCGCAGCAGCGCGTGTTCCTTGCGCCGGCGCGCGACTTCCAGCGCCTGCGCCGAGAACACCAGGAAGCCTCCAGTGAACAGCGCCACCAGCGCCAGCACGTTCAGATTGACGCGGTAGGCGCGCGACAGGTTGGCGCCGGACTCCTCCACAGCGTCGAGCGTGTTGACGTAGGTGCCGGGCGGCAGCAGCGCGGCGACCTTTGCGCGCATGGCCTCGCGATCCGCGCCAGGCTCCAGGCGCAGGTCGATGCGGTTGAGTTCTCCCAGACGCCCAAGCCGCCATTGCGCGGTGGCGATATCGGTCAGCGCGACCGCCCCGTGCAGCGCAACCGTCCCCGCGACCCGGAGCGCGACGACCTCGGTGCCGGACACGATCCTGAGAATTTTCGTTTCGGGAAAAGTCGCGGAGAGAAGCACCGCGTCCGGCTGCAGTATTTCCAGCCGTTTTGCCGGGTCGTCGGCGAACAGCGCCGGCTGGATCAGCGCCGCCCTGAGCGGATCCATGCCGATCAGCCGGATGCTCCGGCTGGCGCCGGCAATCGCGGCGTCGGCTTCCAGCACCGGGCTCGCCACCGCGACGCCCGGCAGGCGCGCGAGCCGCGCATAGAGGGATTCCGGAAAGCCGCTGCGCCCGCCGCGCACTACGAGGTCGGCCTCGCCCGAGAGGGCGCGCACGCCCGCCGTGAGTTCGTTGACGGCGGCGCGGTTGACCAGGTGGACCGCATAGCCGAGCGCCACGCCGAGCGCGATGGCGAATACCGATAGCAGCATCCGCCCGCCTGCGTGCAAGAACTGGCGATTAAGCCGGAACATCCCCCGCCAGCGTGATCCGGTGCATCACGCGCCGGTAGCCGTGGTAGTCGTTGACCGGGTTGTGCTGCGCGCAGCGGTTGTCCCAGAGCGCGATCGAGCCCGGCTGCCAGGAAAAGCGGCAGGTGAATTCCGGCCGGGTCTGCACGCCGTACAGGAAAGCCAGCAGCGGCGCGCTCTCCTCCTCCGTCCAGCCGGCGAAGCGCACCGTATGGCCGGAATTCACGTAGAGCGCCTTGCGCCCGGTCTCCGGGTGCGTGCGGACCACGGGATGCTCGGCGACGAAATCGGATTTCTGCGCTCCGTCGGTCCTGATACGGTCTTCACGAGTCTTCGACGCATCCGCCTTGGTGGAGGAATTCACCGCCTTCAGGGGCGCAAGCAGGCCTTTCAAGCCCTCGGACAGGCTGTCATAGGCCAGGTACATGTTCGCGAACAGCGTATCGCCGCCGTGCGGCGGAACCTCGCGCGCGAGCAGCATCGAGGCCATCGGCGGCCTCTCGAGGTACGCAGTGTCGGTATGCCAGATGCCGCCGAAGGCGACGCGCTCGTGCTCGAGCTTCTTCACCTCGATGATTTTCGGGAACCCCGCGATGCCCTTCACCAGCGGGTATTCGACCGGCTCGCCGATCTGCATGGCGAAATCCATGAACTGCTGCGGGGTCAGGTCCTGGCCGCGGAAGAATACGACCAGGTTATCGAGGAATATCCGCCGGATTTCCGCCAACGACTTTTTATCCAGGGGCCGCGCAAGATCGACGCCGCGGATTTCCGCGCCCAGCGCGCCGGAAATCCGCCTCGCCTCGATCATGCGTCGCCGGGCTTGCCGGTCTCGGCGATGTGCAGGTGGTTCTCGATCACGCGCACGCCCTTGATGCGCTTGGCGATGTCGCTGCAGGCTTCGCTCTGCTCGATGTAGTCGACCTGGCCGTGCAGCTGCACGTGCCCGCCCTCCGCGCTCACGCGCACCTGGCAATGCGCGGTCGAGCCGTGGGTGCGCAGCGCCGCGCGCACGTGCTGCGCGAGCGCCACGTCGCGCAGCTTGGCGCGCGAGGCGTCGGTCTCGGCGAACTGCGGCGACTTCACCATCTTCACGATCTCGTCGACGCACTGCTCCACCGAGACGCGGTCGGTGTTGAAGCCCATGTCGTATTCGTTGATGTCGCGCGGCTCGATGTGGAAATGCCGCCGCATCACCGCGCGCGCCGCCTCGTCGTTCTGGTCGACGATGCGCTCGACCTTCTTCGCGTCCTCCGTCTCCAGGCGCTGCATCATGCGCTGCACGCGCGTGCGGCGCGAGGCGGAGACGCAGACGCGCACCGCGTGCGGCACGTCCTTCAGCAGCGAGGTTGCGCCCCAGCCGCGCAGGATCACCGCGTCGTCGGACTCCGCCATCGACAGGATCTCGTCGGCGGTCAGGATGCGCAGCTGCAGCTGGTCGACCGTGAGGCGCTCCATCAGCCCCTGGCGGCCCTCCAGGAAGCTCACCACGTGGCTCTTGCGGATGCGCGCGCGGTTGGCGAGGTGGTCGATCATCTCGTGGTGGCGGACTCTCATGCCGAGGGCCTGCTCCAGCCCGGCGGCGACGTCCTTGCCCAGCGAGCCGATTTCCCGGTTCATGGCGATCAGCGGCATGGCGGTTCCCCCTTGCCGCGCATCTTAGCGCCGCCGCGCGGCGGCGGTGATACTTTTGCGGCATGCCCGCCCCCCGCAGCGCCCTGAAACGCGAGCGCTTCAAGCTCTACCTGCGGATCCTGGCCCTGAGCGCCTGCATCGGGCTCGCCTACAGCGTCGCGCTCGGCCTCGACAGCCGCGCGCCCGTGATCAGCCTGCTGTTCGGCGTCTTCAATTCCATCGTCATCGCCGGCAGCATCGCGGGCATCGAGATCTTCGCGCTGCGCGAAGGCTCGTCGGTGAAGCGCATGATGCAACTGCCCTTTTTCGCCGTGGTGCTGCTGAAGACGCTGGTCTACGGCGCCATCATCACGGCCGTGGTGACGGGCGCGGGGCGCTCGTTGCTGCTGCTGTTTTCGACCGCCGACCGCCAGCTGGCGCCGCTCAACCCGAACGCGGAGCTGGTGACCATCGGGTTCTCGCTGGCGATGACGGGAATCTTCGTGCTCCTGCTGCAGGCGGCCAGCCTGGTCGGGCGGCGCACCTTCCTCAACCTGCTGCGCGGCCGCTACCGCCGGCCGCGCATGGAACGCCGCTTCTTCCTGTTCGTCGACGTGGTCGGCTCGACCGCGATCGCCGAGCGCCTCGGCCCGCTGGAAGCCCACAAGTTCCTCGCCGCGGTATTCAGCGCCACGGCCGAGCCGGTCGCCGCCTGCCGCGGCGAGATCTACCAGTACGTCGGCGACGAGATCGTGGTGACCTGGACCGAGGCCGAGGGCAAGCCGGAGGCGCGGCCGCTGCGCTGCTATTTCGAGATGCAGGCGGCGCTTGCCGAAGCGGCGCCGGAATTCCGCAGGCGTTTCCAGGCCGAGCCGGGCCTGCGCGCGGCGCTGCACCTGGGCGAAGTGATCGCGGGCGAAGTCGGCGAGCAGCGCCGCGCCATCGTGTTCCACGGCGACGTGATGAACACCGCCTCGCGCCTGGAGCAGGCGACGCGCGACGCGGGCGTGCGCTTCATCGCCTCGGAGGCGGCGGTGCAGGCGCTGGAAAGGCAGCCCGACCTCGCCTACCGCGACCTGGGCGAACTGCAGCTGCGCGGCCGCCAGCAGCCGATCCGCGCCTTCGGGGTCGAGCTCGATCCGGGCTGAGCGGGCGACCGCCGGCTAGGCGATGACGCGGTTGGCCTGCTTCAGCAGCGCCTTGGGCATGGCGATGCCGAAGACGAGCGCGGCTTTCGGGTTGAGCACCAGCTCCAGCCGGTTCGGCAATTCCACCGCGATGTTGCCGGGGTTCGCGCCCTTGAGGATGCGGTTGGCGATCGCCGCGGCGCGCCGGTAGTTTTCGCCGAGGTCCACGCCGTAGGTCAGGATCGCGCCGGCGTCGGCCCATTCCGCGCGGTGCGCCACCAGCGCGATGTCGTTGCGCTCGGCGAGCGCCACCACCTCGCGCCGGCGCCCGGTGAGCGCGAACGACGGCGTCATCTCCGCCACCAGCACGCCGTCGCGCTTGTACTGCGCGAAGATTTTCGCGATCGCCTCGAAGTTGGTGAATTCGCTCGCCGCCAGCTCGATGCCCGCGGACTTCGCCGCCTTCAGGTGCGCCGCCAGCCGCCGGGGCGTGTCCGCGTTGTTGCGGTCGAAGACGGCGCCCATGCGCTTCAGTCCCGGGATCGCCTGGCGCACCAGCGCGAAGCGCTTCGGCGCGGCGTCGCCCGGCATCTGGAACGAGCCGGTCGCGTTGCGGCCGGGTTTCGCGAGCGAGGCCACCAGGCCGCCCGCCACCGGGTCGTTCATGGTGACGAACACCACCGGCAGCGAAGCGTTGTCCCTCAGCACCGCGGCCGCGAGGCCGCCGGTGGTGGCGAAGATCAGGTCCGGATCGCTGCCCGTGGCGTTGCTGACCATGGTCTCGACGTACTGGCGCGTGCCCTTGCCCGAGTGCCGGTCGTAGCTGATGTTCTTGCCCTCGATCCAGCCGAAGCGGGTCATGGCCTCGAAGAAGGGCTTCGCCGCCGGCTCGTCGTCGTCCGAATCGCCGATGAACAGCACCGCCACGTTCTTCATGCGCGCGGCCTGCGCGAGCAGGATCCGCGGGAGCGAGATTCCCGCCGCCAGCGCGGCCAGCAGCTGCCGGCGGCTCGTCATCGCCACCCTTCCAGGACCAGCTTGCCCGTCACATGGCCGTTTTCGATCAATTGATGGGCTGCGCGCAGCCCCGCGGCGTCGATTTTGCCGAGGTTGCGCGTCATCGTGCCCTTCAGCACGCCCGCCTCGACCAGCGCGGCGGCCTCGCTCAGCAGCGCGTGCTGCGCTTCCATGTCCGCCGTCTGGAAAGTGGAGCGCGTGAACATGCCTTCGAGACATACCGTGATGCTCTTGTCGTGCAGGATGGCGAGGTCCACCGGCTTCGCGGTGCGCACGATCAGGCCGACCTTGCCCTGGGGTTTGGTTATTTTCGGCAGGCTTGGCCAATACTGGTCGGAGGAACTGAAGCAAAGGACGAAATCGAACTCCTGCGAACCGAGATCCGCGTGCCCCACGACTTCGTCGGCGCCCAGCTTTTTGCACCAGGCGATGGATTCCGCGCGCGAGGCGCTCGCCGTCACCTTCAGCTTCGCCAGCTTCTTCGCCAGCTGGATCGCCACCGAGCCGACGCCGCCCGCGCCGCCGAGGACCAGCACGCTCCTGCCCGCGTCGGCGCCGGACAGGGAAATCCTCATGCGGTCGAACATCAGCTCCCACGCGGTGAGCGTGGTGAGCGGCAGCGCCGCGGCTTCCGCGAACGGGAGGTTGGCCGGTTTCGGGCCCACGATGCGCTCGTCGACGAGGTGGAATTCGCTGTTGGTGCCCTGGCGCAGGATGCTGCCGGCGTAGTAGACCGCGTCGCCCGGCTTGAAGAGCACGCAATCCGGGCCGGCGACCTTCACGATGCCCGCCGCATCGAAGCCGAGGATCTTCGGCGTTTTTTCGACGAAGTCCTTCGCCGGGTTTCCCGCCCGGCGGCGCTTGGTGTCCACCGGGTTGACCGAAACCGCCTTCACTTCGACCAGCAGGTCGCGCCCCGAGGCCGGCGGCGTCTCGATGTCGACGTCGAGCAGCGACTCGGGGTGGTCGATCGGCAGGTAGCGGTACAGGCCTACGGCCTTCATGCCGCCGATGTTACGTCATCATTTCTGGCCGTGCTCTTCGCGCCGCTCCTTGCGGTCGGCGTGCTCGGTCTTGCGGTCGGCATGTGTCTTCTGGCGGTCCGCGTGCAGGGCCTGCCGGTCGGTCTTGTCCTGCGCGCGGTCCGCCTTCACGGCAGCGGTGTTGCCGGCGGCCTTGTCGGCGCGCGTCTTCTCGCGATCGGCCTTGAGCTGCTCGCGCGCGGCCTTGTCCTGCGTGCGGTCGGCTTTCACCTGCTCGCGGTCGGCCTTGACGGTGCCGGGCGGCAGCGGGCTGGCGGGCGTGGTGCTCGTCTGCGCGAACGCGGTGCCGGCGAAGGCGAACAGAACGACTGCTGACAGTTTGTTCAGATTCATGTGCCTGCTCCTTTGAGTTGGACTGCTACCTGCGCTAACGCGAGATCGCCGACCCGGATGACGTCGAGGGAGCTTCCCGAAAAGAAAAAGCCCGG
>DATJYN010000096.1:0-4364 GCA_035499575.1 Burkholderiales bacterium
GCGGGCGGGAGCAGCGCCAGGACAGCGACGATTGCACCGGCGAGCGTTCGATTCATGCGCGGGCCGGTTCTCAGTAGCCGAGCGTCCGGGGCAGCCAGAGCGAAAGCGCGGGCACGTAGGTCACGATCAGCAGCGCCACGCACATCGCGCCGTAGAACGGCCATAGCTCGCGCGAGACCTCTTCCATCGTGACCTTGCCGATGGCGCAGCCGACGAACAGCGTCGGCCCCACCGGCGGCGTGATCAGGCCGATGCCGAGATTGAGCAGCATGATCATGCCGAAGTGGACCGGGTCGACGCCCATCGCCTTCACCACCGGCAGCATGATCGGCGTGCAGATCAGGATCATCGGCGCCATGTCCATGAACGTGCCGAGGATCAGCAGCAGGACGTTGATCAGCAGCAGCATCACGTATTTGTCGCTGGTGACCGAGAGGAAAAGCTTGGTCGCCAGGGCGGGCAGCTGCATGATCGCCATCAGGTAGCCGAAGCCCGCGGCGAAGCCGATCACCATCATCACCATCGCCACGGTCTTGGTGACGCGGTGCACCAGCTTCGGCAGGTCGCGCCACTTGTATTCCTTGTAGATCACCATGGTGCAGAACAGGGCGTAGACGCAGGCCACCGCGCCCGACTCGACGGCGGTGAAAGCGCCCGACAGGATCCCGCCCAGGATGATGACGATGGTGACCAGGCCCCAGACCGCGTCGAGCGCGATCTTCAGCGCCTCGCGCAGCGGCACCACGCGGCCGGCCGGGAAATCCTGGCTGCGCGCTTTCCAGAGGATGAGGCCGATCAGGCAGGCGCCGAACAGCAGGCCGGGGAAAACGCCCGCCATGAACAGCGCCGCGATCGACACCGTGCCGCCGGTGGCGATGGAGTAGATGATCGAGTTGTGCGACGGCGGCACCAGGATCGCCTGCACGGATCCGCAGATGGTCACGTTGGTGGCGAACACCTTGGAATAGCCGTTCTTCACCATCTGCGGAATCATCACCGAGCCGATCGAGGCGGTGTCGGCGACCGACGAACCCGACAGGCAGCCGAACAACGTCGAGGCCAGCACGTTGACCAGCGCCAGGCCGCCGCGGATGAAGCCGACGAACACCTTGGCGAGGTCTACCAGCCGCCGCGCCACGCCGCCTTCGGACATGATCGCGCCGGCGAGCACGAAGAACGGGATCGTCAGCAGCGCGAAATCGTCCATGCCGTCGGAGATCTTGAGCATGATGGCTTCGAGCGGGATGTCGATCCACAGTGCCGTCACCAGCGTGGCAAGGCCCATGGCGTAAGCCACGGGAATGCCCATGAACATGAAGATGAGGAACGCGAACAGCAGGATCAGCGCGTCCATCGGCCTGTTCCGCCTATTCCGACTGCGGCTGGTCGCGGAAGGTGAACGAGTCCGGCGGCGGCTCGCCCAGCCAGAGGCGCTCGATCACAAACAGCAGCAGCACGACGCCGGCGACGGGAATCGGGATATAGGTGACGCCCACGGACAGTTCGGGAAACTCCGCGATCGTGTTCTGCCAGACCGCCTGCACCAGCAGGACGCCCCACTTGACCATGAACAGCCCGATGATGCCCATGCCGATGTCGGCGACGCGCTCCATGCGCACGCGGTTGGCGTCGTTCAGCATGTTGAGCACCGTGGACACGGCGATGTGCGCTTTCGCGCGGTATGCGGCGGCGCCGCCGACGAACGAGAACCACACCATCATCAGGATGCCGGCCGGCTCGGGCCAGCTCGCCGGCGAATTCACCACGTAGCGCATGAACACGCCGTAGGGAATGATGACCGTCATCACGAGCATGACGACGCCGGCCAGCCCGATGCAGGCGATGTAGAGCCACTCCATCGCCTGCCGGTAAAGCGTTTTCAAGCTACTTCGTCGCTTCGATGCGCTTCAGCAGGGCGGCGTACTTGGCGCCGTACTTGTCGCGCACGGGCTGCGTCGCCTTGTAGAAGGCCGGCTTGTCGGCGGCGACGAATTGCACGCCCTTCGCCTTCAATTCCTCGGTCGCCTTGGCGGTCTTCTCGTCCCAGAGCTTGCGCTGCTCGAACTGCGCCTCGCGCGAGAGCTTCTTCAGCAGCGCCTGGTCTTCCTTCGACAGCTTGTCCCAGGTCACCTTGGAGAACACGAATATCTCCGGGATGATGAGGTGGCCGGTCAGGCTGTAGACCTTGGCCACCTGGTAGTGGTTCTGCGCGAGTACCGTCGGCTCGTTGTTCTCGGCACCGTCCACCACGCCGGTCTGCAGCGCCGAGTAGAGCTCGTTGAAGCCCATCGCCACGCCGTTGCCGCCCATGGCGTTCATGGTTTCGACGAAGATCGGGTTGCCCATCATGCGCACCTTCATGCCCTTCAGGTCCGCGGGCTTGGTGACCGGCTTGTTCGAGTAGACGTTGCGGGTGCCGGAATCCATCCAGCCGAGCGCGATGAGGCGCGCCGGCGACGCGGAAACCTTGTCGAGCAGTTCGTCGCCGATCGGGCCGTCGATCACCGCGCGCATGTGCGCCTCGTTGCGAAAGATGAACGGCATGTTGAACACGTTCAGGTCGTCCACCACGGGTCCGAGTGCGCCGACCGAGGTGCGCGCGATCTGCAACGCGCCGACCTGGGCCTGCTCGATCATCTCCTTCTCCCCGCCCAACTGCATCGACGGATACATCTGGATCGAGATCCGGCCGCCCGTTTGCGCCTCGAGCTTCTTTCCCATGCGCTCGATCGCTTCGACCGTCGGGTAGCCGCTCGGCTGCACGTCGGAAGCTTTCCAGACCTGCTTTTGCTGGGCGCGCGCGGGAAATGCAGCGGGCAGCGCAACGAGAACGGCGGCCGCGGACAACAACAGGTGACGGCGAAGCATGACGGTTTCCTCCCGAGTTAACCGATTGGATAATTTATACTGCGCCCGCTCCCCATGTCCAGAATACTTCTCACGCACTCGCCCGACACGCTCGCCAACTACTACGGCGCGCGCGCGCTGGACGGCTTGAAGGCTCTCGGCGATGTGATTCTTAATTCGAATCAGGAACCATTGGCGGGCGAATCACTGATCCGCGCGGCCGCGGATTGCGATCTCGTCGTCTCGTACCGCCAATCTCCCGCGCCGGCGGCGTTGTTCGAGCGCTTGCCGAAACTCGTCGCCTTCCTGCGCTGCGCGATCGACATCCGCAACGTGGATGTCGCCGCCGCAAGCAAGGCGGGCGTGCTCGTGACGCAGGCGAGCGCCGGTTTCGTTACTTCGGTGAGTGAGCTGATCTTCGGCCTGATGATCGACCTGTCGAGGAACATCACTTCGGCCGCCGCTTCCTTTCATGCCGGCAGGATTCCGCCGGCGACAATGGGCCGCGAATTGAAAGGCAGCACGCTGGGCGTCATCGGCTACGGCGCGATCGGGCGCGAAGTGGTCCGGTTGGGGGAAGCTTTTGGAATGAAGGTATTGGTCAACGATCCCTATTCGAAGGAAATTCAAAGCATAAATCTTCAAGCATTGCTCGAGCAGTCCGACTACATTGTCCCGCTCGCCGTTGCGACGCCGGAAACCGAGAACCTCATCGGCGAGAAGCAATTCGGGGCCATGAAAGCGGGCGCAGTCTTCGTCAATGCCTCGCGCGGCAACCTGGTGGACGAGGCGGCGCTCGAGCGCGCGCTCGATTCCGGCCGCCTGGGCGGCTGCGCTCTGGACGTGGGGCGCGCGCCCGACCAGATGCCGACGCCTGCCATCGCCGCACGCGCCGACGTCATCGCCACCCCGCACGTCGCTGGATTGACCCGTCCCGCGATCGAGCACCAATCCTTGGAAACGGTGGCGCAGGCTGCGGAGATCCTGAAGGGCCGCGCACCGAAGGGCGCGGTCAACGCGGAACACTGGGTCCGCAGGGCGTTGCCGTGAAAACCGGTTGGCTGAAACGGCCCGATTGCGGCATCTTCTATGAGGTGCATGGCAGCGGCCCGGCCATCGTGTTCGCGCACGGCCTGGGCGGCAATCACCTGTCCTGGTGGCAGCAAGTCGCGCAACTCAGCCAGCGCCATACCTGCATCTCTTTCTCGCACCGCGGTTTCGCACCGTCCTCGCCTGTGCCGGGCGACAAGGCGCCGGAATCCTATGCCGACGACCTCGCGGCGCTGGTCGCCGAGCTGGGCCTAAAGGAGTTCCGCATCGTGGCGCAGTCCATGGGCGGCTGGACCGCCATCGAATACCTGCTGCGCGAATCGTCTAAGGTGAAGGCGCTCGTCATGGCGTCCACCTCCGGCACGCTGGATTTTCGTCAACTCAAGGGCCCGGAGGCCGCGGAGATCAGGGAATGGATGGCCGCGGCCCCGAAGGTCGCGGCCGGACTGGAAGCGCGCGGCATTCTT
>DATJYN010000097.1:0-11596 GCA_035499575.1 Burkholderiales bacterium
TGCCGGTATTGCGCAAGGACTTCATTACCGAGCCCTACCAGGTCCATGAAGCGCGTGCCCTCGGGGCGGACTGCATCCTGCTGATCGCGGCAGCGCTGGCGCGCCAGGACATGCAAGGCCTGGAAGCCAGTGCTCGCTCACTTGGGATGGCGGTGCTCGTGGAAGTGCACGATGCCATGGAGCTCGAGGCGGCATTGACGCTGCAGACGCCGTTGCTCGGCATCAATAACCGCGACCTGCGCACGTTCAAGACCCGTCTGGAAACGACGCTGGAGTTGCTGCCGCGCATTCCAAGGGACCGGATCGTGGTTGCCGAGAGCGGGATTTCAGGGCGACCGGAGGTGGCGATGCTCCAGGGCCATGGAGTGCCCGCGTTCCTGATTGGCGAGGCCTTCATGCGTGCCGCCGAGCCGGGCAGGGCGCTCCGGGAATTCATCAACTGATTGATTCGTAAAGATTTAACGGCTTGTTGTGGAGATGCAACAACCCGCGGTAAATATGTGGATTATTAGGCGTTTTTCTTGCTGCCCCGAGGGTGGTTGCCGCAGAATCCTCACAACTTCTCATTGGAGAGGTTGAGTCGGGCGGTCCTAGGCCGTCCGGAACATCAACGCAATCGGGAGATTTCCGAATGAACAAGAAACTAGTAGCGGTCGCAGTGGCTGGACTCTTCGCCGCCCCGATCTCCGCGCTCGCGCAGTCGAGCGTGACGATCAGTGGCGTGCTGAAGCAGTCCTTCGAGAACGCGAGTCTGGGCAACTACGGCGGCGGTGGCGCCGGTCGGCCGGCTGGCGGCAAGAGCAGCCAGTATGGCCTGGCGGACGATTCCTCGCGGATCATCTTCAACGTCGTGGAAGACCTGGGTGGCGGCATGCAGGCCATCGGCCAGATGGACATCCGCATCAAGCCGGATGACGGCGGTGCGACGCCTGCGGCAGTCTCGGCAGCCAACAACACGGGCAACTTGGTCAACGGCAACAGCCACGTCGGTCTGCGCAGCAAGACCTGGGGCCGCATTTTCTTCGGCCGCCAAGACCTGCACTACTTCAACACGGAAAGCAACATGACCGCCAAGGCGAACTCGCTGCGCGCGGATCCGATCTCGTTGATCGCCTATGGCGCTGCATACGGCGCGGCTGGCGCGGCGGTTAACGGCGGCGTAGCGATTGCAAACGCCACGCGTACCCAGAACGTCGTCCACTACACGACGCCGAACTGGAGCGGCTTCACCGCGATCGTTGCCTACTCGTCCAACCCGAGCGGAACCGACGCGGACATCAACTCCGTGGTTCGCAGGGGTTATGCCTGGAACGTGAACCCGAACTACGCGGCTGCCAACTGGCAGGTCGGCTACAGCTACTGGAAGTCGAAGCCCGATGCCACCACCGCAGTGTCGCTCGCTACGGCGGCGACAGGTGACCAGCGCAGCGACCGGATCTATGGTTCCTACACGTTCGGCTTCGGCCTGAAGATCGGCGGCGCGTGGGACCGTTCCAAGATCACGGCCGGCGGCGTTGGCGGCAACGGGACCACGCTCTCCAAGCGTGATGTCTGGTCGATCCCGATCGGCTACTACTTCGGCAACCACAACATCAACTTCCATTACACCTGGGCGCAGAAGGACAAGGCCCCCGGCGCCAATGGACTTGATACCAAAGCCGATATGTGGGCGATTGGCTATGCCTACGATCTGTCCAAGCGTACTTCGGTCGGCGTGACCTACGCGTCGATCAACAACCACACGAACGCCGGGTACAACTTCTTTACCGGCGGCTCGCTGGGCAACAACGGCAGCGTGCTTGCCGGCGAAGACCCGAAGCTGTTCGCTGCGACGCTGCGTCACGCGTTCTAAGCAGCAGACAGACAAGCTACACGCAAGGCAATATCGAACGGGCGCCGCAAGGCGCCCGTTTTTTTTCGCCTATACTTTTTTACATGGACGGTCTGGACCGGTTGATCGGTGGTTTCGATACCGCGCTGCGCGCGGTGGCTGGCGTACAACGCGCGCGCCGGCCGTCTCCTGCCAGCGGTCTCCAGGATGGCGAGCTCGGTGTCGTCGAGCTTGCCGAGGCCGCCGCACTGATGCGGGTCAACCATGTCGGAGAGGTCTGCGCACAAGCGCTGTACCAGGGTCAGGCGCTCGCGGCGAGAAAGCCGGAGAACCGCCGCGCATTGGCGCAGGCAGCTGCCGAGGAGCAGGACCATCTCGCCTGGAGCGCCGATCGCGTGCGGGACCTGGGCGGGCGCTTGAGCCTCCTCAATCCGCTCTGGTACGGCGGCGCCTTCGTCATTGGCGCTGTGGCCGGCGCCTTCGGGGACCGATGGAGCCTCGCCTTTCTCGCCGAGACCGAACACCAGGTCGAGGAGCATCTCTCGGCACATCTCGGCCGGCTGTCGGCGGCCGATCGCAAAACACGCGCCGTGATCGAGGCCATGCGCGCGGACGAGGCGAAGCATCGCCAGACGGCCATGGGGCTGGGTGCCGCGCAGCTGCCCACGGCAGTCCGACGGGGCATGCGCTTCATGGCGAAGCTCATGACCACGGTCGCTCACCGGGTTTGAGCTTGTTCCAGATCTACATCGGCTACGACCCGAAGGAAGCGGTCGCGTATCACACGCTCGCGCACTCGATCCTGCGGCGCTCGTCGATCCCCGTAACCATCGCACCCGTCATGCAGTCGCAGCTCATGGGGCTCTATACGCGCGCGCGCGGCGAGACCGAGTCAACCGAGTTCAGCCTGACACGCTTCCTGGTGCCGGCGATGTCGCAGTACCGAGGCTGGTCGCTATTCATGGATTGCGACATGCTGTGCCGCGCCGACATCGCCGAACTGGCGGCGTTCACCGAGCGTTCCGCCGACAAGGCGGTACTAGTCTGCAAGCACGACTACGTGCCGAATCCCAGTCGGAAATTCCTCAATCAGGTGCAGACCATCTACCCGCGAAAGAACTGGTCCAGCGTGATGCTGCTCAACAACGAGCGCTGCGGCGCGCTATCGCCCGAGTATGTCAATGCCGCGATGCCGAAGCAGTTACATCGATTCGAGTGGACCGAAGATGCGCTAGTGGGAGACTTGCCGATCGAGTGGAACTGGCTGGTCGGCGAATATGCGTACAACGCCGCCGCGAAGAATGTTCATTTCACCCGGGGCGGGCCGTACTTCGAGGAATTCAAGGACTGCGATTACGCGGCCGAATGGTTCGAGGAGAACAGGCGCATGACATTCGCGGCGAGCCGGACCTCGGCCTAGGGCTTATTCCTCGGCGATTTCGATTTCCTTTGTGATTTCCGCGGTCTCGGCGAGCATCGCGGTCGCCGAGCAGTATTTCTCGTGCGACAGGCGCACAGCCTGCTCAACCAGGCTGCGCTTCAGGTTCCGGCCGCGCACCGTGAAGCGGTAGTGGATATTGGTGAACACTTTCGGATCGGTCGCCGCGCGTTCCGCCTGCAGCGACACTTCGCAGGCCGTTACGTCCTGGTTGTTCTTTTTCAGGATCACCACCACGTCATAGGCAGTGCAGCCGCCTGCGCCGGCGAGCAGCACCTCCATGGGCCGCGGCGCCAGGTTGCGACCGCCGCCCTCGGGCGCGCCGTCCATGGCGACCAGGTGATGGCTTCCGGTCTCGGCGACGAAGGTCATGCCGTCGCCCCAGCGCACTACGCATTTCATGCTCGAGTCCTTTCCCTAATACCATGATTTTAAATCGGATATAATATATTGCGTCGCAGCAAATCCTGGGAGATAATGGGACCGTCTCCTCCACCCCTCCTCCAATGGTGGATTCGGCGCAATCTCAACAGGTTGCGCCGTTTTTTTGATACTATTCGCGCCTTTTCTCGCGCACCGAAAACGAACAGACAGGCAATGAAGACCTATACCGCGAAAGCCGAAGAAGTCGTGCATGGCTGGTACGTCGTAGACGCCCAGAACAAGGTGCTGGGGCGCCTCGCGTCGCAGATCGCCATGCGCTTGCGCGGCAAGCACAAGCCCGAATACACGCCGCACGTGGACACCGGCGACTACATCGTGGTGCTGAACGCTGCGCAGATCCGCGTTACCGGGCGCAAGGCGCTCGGCAAGAAGTACTACCGCCACACGACGTTTCCCGGCGGCATCAAGGAAACCGATTTCGCCAAGCTGCACGCGAAATTCCCCGATCGCGCCCTGCAGCGCGCGGTCAAGGGCATGCTGCCAAAAGGCCCGCTCGGCTACGCGATGCTGCGCAAGCTGAAGATTTACGCCGACGGCAAGCACCCGCACAGCGCGCAGCAGCCCAAGGCACTGGAGATCTGACATGGTAGGTGATTACTACTACGGAACGGGCCGGCGCAAGAGTTCGGTCGCGCGCGTGTTCCTGAAGCCCGGCAAGGGCCAGTTCGTGGTCAACGGCAAGCCGGTGGACGAATTCTTCGCGCGCGAAACCGGCCGCATGATCGTGCGCCAGCCGCTCGAGATCACCAAGAACCTGTCGACCTTCGACATCAACGTGAACGTGCACGGCGGTGGCGAGAATGGCCAGGCTGGCGCGGTGCGGCACGGCCTTGCGCGCGCCTTGATCGAATTCGACGCGGCGCTGAAGCCCTCCCTGAGCGCGGCGCGGCTGGTCACGCGCGATGCGCGTGAAGTGGAGCGAAAAAAGGTCGGCTTGCACAAGGCGCGGCGGCGCAAGCAATACTCCAAGCGCTGAAGTCCGGAGCCCGGCGAAGCAGGACAGATCCGCGCCGGGGACCCAGCCACCAAAAAAAGCCGCCTCCGGGCGGCTTTTTGTTTCGAGGAAGGTGAACGGCATGATCAAGGCAGGCATCGTGGGCGGCACTGGCTACACCGGCATTGAACTGCTGCGGCTGCTCGCGCAGCATCCGCAGGTCGAACTCGCGGCGATTACCTCCCGGCAGGAAGCCGGCACCGCGGTGAGCGCCATGTACCCGAGCCTGCGAGGGCGCGTGTCGCTTGCGTTTACGCATCCGGACAAGGCGCCGCTCGCCAAGTGCGATGTGGTGTTTTTCGCGACGCCAAACGGCGTGGCGATGGGGGAGGCGCGCGCGCTGGTCGATGCCGGCGTGCGCATCGTCGACATCTCGGCCGATTTCCGCATCAAGGACGTCGCCGAATGGGAGCGCTGGTACAAGGTCAGGCATGCCGCGCCGGAACTGGTTGCCGAGGCGGTCTACGGTCTGTGCGAAGTGAACCGCGAAAAGATACGCGGCGCGCGCCTGGTCGCGAACCCCGGCTGCTATCCGACGGCCGTACAGCTCGGCCTGCTGCCGCTGGTCGAGGCTAAGGCCATCGACCTGGACCACATGATCGCGGATGCGAAATCCGGGGTCTCGGGTGCAGGCCGCAAGCTCGAGCAGAACCTGATGTATTCGGAGTCCTCGGATAATTTCGCTGCCTATGGCGTCGGCGGACACCGCCATTGGCCGGAGATCCGGCAGGGCCTTGCGCAGGCGGCAGGACGTGAAGTCGGCCTCGTGTTCATTCCGCACCTGACGCCGATGATCCGCGGCATCCATGCCACGCTGTATGGCCGCATCGTGAAAGACATGGATTTTCAGGCGCTCTATGAAAAGCGCTACGCGACGGAACCTTTCGTCGACGTGATGCCCGCAGGCAGCCATCCGGACACGCGCTCGACGCGCGCTGCGAACGTCTGCCGGATCGCGGTGCACCGCCCGCCGCAGTACGGCAATCGCCGCGACCAGGGCGGCGACACGCTCGCCGTGCTGTCCGTGATCGACAACCTGATGAAGGGCGCATCCGGCCAGGCAGTGCAGAACATGAACCTGATGTTCGGCCTGCCGGAGACCCAGGGCCTCGAGCAGGTCGCGGTGGTGCCCTAGCGGGCTGCGATGGCCGGCCGCTTCTCGAAGCTGCTGTCGAAGCTGCGCCAGCGCTTCGGCATTGCCGCGCCGAAGGTGTCGGTGCGCACGCATGTACCCTGGTATCTGCGCTGGCTGGGGCTGGCGGTGCTGCTGGCATTTTCGGCGGCGCTGGCCGCCTGGATGTACGACGCCGGCAGGCGCTTCGCGGGTTTCGACCGCAGCGAGGTCGAGCAAGAGCTCGCGGCCTCCCGCAGCGAGCTTGCCAGGACGCGCGACGAGCTGGAGCGGCTGCGCGGGCTCGCCAACGCGGCCGACAGCAAGGTGGCCATCGAGCGCACCGCGCAGCAGAAGCTGGCGCAGCAGATCACGGTCATGGGGCAGGAAAACGCGCGCCTGCGCGAAGAGCTTGCGCTCTTCGAGAGCATGCTTTCCTCGGATACCTCGAACGTGGCGCCCCTGTCGATATTGCGATTCAAGGTAGAACCTGACGTGCTGCCAGGGGAATACCGCTACCGCCTGCTGCTGCTCGCCTCGGGTTCGCGGCGCGGCAAGGATTTCCAGGGACGGTTCGAACTGGTGGTCGGTCTGACGGAAGACGCCCGCAGTGCTATGATCACGGTGCCTGGAACCGCGGACCCGGATGCCGAGAATTTTCGCTTGGGGTTCAAGCACTTCCAGAGGATTAACGGGATTTTCCGGGTGAACCCGAAGGCGAAAATTAGCAGCGTGCAATTGCGCGTTTACGAGACCGGCTCGACGGAACCGAAGGTCACGCAGAACGTGACGCTGCAGTAAGGGAGAGACGACGATGTTTCGCAAGGAAAGCAAGCCGCAGAACCGCATCGACAGCCTGATCGGCGCGACCACGCGAATCGAGGGCAACGTGTTCTTCAGCGGCGGTTTGCGCGTCGACGGCGCTGTGCGCGGCAACGTCGCTGCGCTGCCCGACCAGCCGGGCACCCTCGTGGTATCGGAGCATGCGCGCATCGACGGCGAAGTCCAGGCCGCCCACGTGGTGGTGAACGGCACCATCAACGGGCCCGTGGATTGCCGCGAGACCCTAGAACTCCAGGCCAATTCCCGTGTCAAAGGAGACGTGCATTACAAGAGCATCGAAATCCAGCAGGGCGCCGTCGTCGAGGGGCGCCTGGTGCACCATTCCGCCGAGGTAAAAGGGGCGGTCGAACTCAAGGTCGCGAAGTAACGGAGCGGGGGCAAGGAGCCAGCTATGAACGCAGTCACTGAAATGCCGGATCCACTGATTTTCTCGGACAATGCGGCCAACAAGGTCAAGCAGCTGATCGAGGAGGAAGGCAATCCCGGTCTCAAGCTGCGCGTGTTCGTGACCGGCGGCGGCTGCTCCGGCTTCCAGTACGGCTTCACCTTCGACGAAGTACAGAACGAGGACGACTCGGTGATGGAAAAAAACGGCGTCCAGCTGCTGATCGACCCGATGAGCTACCAGTACCTCACCGGCGCGGAAATCGACTACACCGAAGGCCTGGAAGGCGCGCAGTTCGTGATCAAGAATCCGAACGCGACCTCCACCTGCGGCTGCGGGTCCTCGTTCTCCGCCTGAGCGGGCTCATCACCGAGGAGTACCGGCGGCTGCAGCAGGCGCTGCACGAGAACCCGCAGTACGGCGTCGCGTCGGTCCATTACGCTCCCATCGTCGCCAGCGTCATCGAGTCGCTCGGCGTGAGCGAATTGCTCGACTACGGCGCCGGCAAGGGGCGCCTCGCGGTCGAGCTCCGGAAAATCGTCGAACGCCCGCTCAGCATCCGGCATTACGACCCGGCGATTCCGCAATGGTCGGCCGAGGCCGAGCCCAGTGAATTCGTCGCCTGCATCGACGTGCTCGAACATATCGAACCGGATCTGCTCGACAACGTGCTCGATGACCTGGAGCGCGTCACGCTGCGCGCGGCGATGTGCACGGTGCATACCGGGCCCGCGCTCAAGATGCTGCCCGATGGGCGCAATGCACACCTTATCCAGCAACCGGCAGCCTGGTGGCTGCCGAGATTCGAACGGCGTTTCGCGGTGGCCACGGTCAACCCGCTGCCCGAAGGCTTCTGGGTAGGGCTGGAGCCGAAACCCTAGGCAGGATAGATAGCGCCGAGCACGCGCGGCCCGCGCGCACCGGTGACCGCAGGCAGGTTTCCGGGCAATCCCTCCAGCGCGCGCATCGCCAGCCACGCGAACGCGGCTGCCTCCACCAATTGCGGATCGATGCCGTGGCGGTCGCTTGCTTCGAGCTGTGCCGGAACTGCGAGCTCGGCTAGGCGGCGCATCAACGCCGCGTTCCTGGCGCCGCCGCCGCAGACGACGATGCGGCCAGCGCCGTGGCAATGCTTCGACACGGCGGCCGCCACACTGCTCGCGGTCAGTTCGAGCAGGGTCGCCTGCACGGATTGCGGGTTTTCTCCGCCGCGCAGCATCCCCTGCAACCAGGCTGCGTTGAACAAATCGCGGCCAGTGCTTTTCGGCGGCGGGGCGGCGAAGTAGGGCTCGCGTAGCATGCGTTCAAGGAGTGCGGGGATGGCGGTTCCCGACGCTGCCCATTTGCCTTCGTCATCGTGCGTTTTGCCCAGGTGCCGCACCGCCCAGAGGTCGAGCAGGCAATTGCCCGGGCCGCTGTCGAACCCCGTCACATCGCCCTGCCGCGGCAGGAAGCTCAGATTGGCGATCCCGCCGAGGTTGAGCGCCACCCGGTCTTCCGCCGGATCGGCGAACACGGCGGCATGGAACGCCGGTGCGAGCGGGGCGCCCTGGCCGCCGGCCGCGACGTCCCGGCTGCGGAAATCAGACACCACGCGGATGCCCGTCAATTCGGCGAGGCGCGCGGCGTTGCCGATCTGCGTGGTGTAACCGCTGCCGGGCTGGTGGCGCACCGTCTGGCCGTGGCAGCCGATGGCACGGATCGCAGAAGCCGACCTCTTCGAATCCGCCAGCACCCCGGCGACTGCATCCGCGTAGTGCTTCGCCAGCTCGTTGCCGGCCAATGAGGCGCGCGCTATTTCATCGGCGCCACTCGTATTCAGCGCGAGCAGCTCGTGCCGCAGCGCTGCATTGAAAGGGATATGCGCGTTTGCAAGCAGATCGGGCCTGGCGCCGGAAAAGTCCGCCAGTACCGCATCGACCCCGTCGAGGCTGGTGCCCGACATCAGGCCGACGTAGAGCGAGGAGGTCACTCCAGTGCCGCTACCTGGCTGCGGGAAAGGAGGTTGAGCTGTGCCAGCAACGGCTGCGCCTTGGCCCGGAACGCATCCATTTCGTGGCGCGCGACGGGCAGGCCGGCGGGCAGGGGTACCGACAGCGGATTGCGCGCGGCGCCGGCGACGCGGAATTCAAAGTGCAGGTGCGGGCCGGTCGCCCAGCCGGTCTGTCCGACCAGGCCGACCGTGTCGCCCTGCGAGACGCGCGCGCCGGCGCGGATGCCGCGCCCGAAAGCACTGAGGTGCGCGTACACGGTCGAATTGCTGCTGTCGTGCCGGATGATGACCACGTTGCCGTAGCCGCCCTGGCGGCCGGCGAATTCGACGATGCCATCGCCGACCGCGCGCACGCGCGTGCCGACGGGCGCCGCGTAATCGATGCCCTGGTGCGCGCGCCAAGTCTGCAGGAACGGATGCTTGCGCATGCCGAAACTCGAACTCACGCGCGAAAACTCCAGCGGCGAACGCAGCAGCGCCTTGCGCATGTTCCTGCCATCGGGCGCGTAGTAGCCGTCGGCGAACCAGACCGCGCGGTGCCGGCGCCCCTGGTTGACGAACTCGGCGGCAAGCACGCGCCCGGCGCGCAGCGGCCGGCCGTCGACCGCATGCATTTCGTAGATCACCGAGAAGCGGTCGCCTTGGCGCAATTCGCGGTAGAAATCGATCTCGCTGCCGAACACGTCGGCCAGCTGGATCGCGACGCTGTCCGGGATGCCGGCCGCATCGGCGGCGCCGAACAGCGAAGAGTTGATGACGGCCGTTTTCAGCTCGGTGCGCGTGGAAACCTGCGCCCGGCGCTCGCTCGCTGCGAGCACCTGGCCGATGCGCTCGATGCGCACGGACGTATCGCGTGCGGCGAGGAATTCCAGCCAGACGAGTTCGCCCGCGTGCTCCCCTCCGGCGCGGACTTCCGCGGTGACGATGGCGCCCGGGCGCAGCAGGCGCGCTTCCCGCACGCGCAGCAGCTTCCGCGCGTCGGCATCGCTGATCGCGAGGCGCGCAAACAGGCTGCCGAGCGTGTCGCCGCGCTGGAAGCGGTCCTCGCGGACATAGGTGGCCGGCGAGGGCAGCAGCGATTCCTCGAGCCTGATCGTCACCGGCTCCAGCACCGCGGCTTTCGCGAGCAGCAATGCCGCATCGGTGGACGGCACGATGCTGGCGACGGCCGCCACCGCGCCCGAGACAGCAAACGCGGCCAGGGCCGCGGCGCGCTGCAGCGGCGAGTATCTACTCATGGATCGGCTAGAATCCCTTGTTATTCAGAGCCCTGGAAAGTGTAGCACGCATGGCGCCTGCATCCGAGCACGTGGCTGAAGCGTTGGCAGCCATCAAACGGGGCTGCGACGAGCTGATCGTCGAGGAGGAAATGGTCCGCAAGCTGAAGACCGGGCGCGTGCTCAGGATCAAGCTCGGACTGGACCCTACTGCGCCCGACCTGCACCTCGGCCATACCGTGGTGATCAACAAGCTGCGCCACTTCCAGGATCTCGGCCACCAGGTGCAGTTCCTGATCGGCGACTTCACCGGGATGATCGGCGACCCGACGGGAAAGAACACGACGCGGCCGCCGCTGTCGCGCGAGCAGATCCTGGAGAACGCGCAGAGCTACCGCGCGCAGATGGCCAAGATCCTCGATCCGGACAAGACCCGGGTGATGTTCAACTCGGAATGGTCCGACAAGCTCGGCGCCGAGGGCATGATCCGGCTCGCCTCGCACTACACGCTCGCCCGGTTGCTCGAGCGCGACGATTTTTCCAAGCGCTACAAGGCCGGGCAGCCCATCGCCATCCACGAGCTTCTATACCCGCTCATGCAGGGCTACGACTCGGTGGCAATGAAGGCCGACGTCGAACTGGGCGGCACCGACCAGAAGTTCAACCTGCTGGTGGGCAGGGAGTTGCAGCGGCACTACGGCCAAGAGCCGCAGTGCATCCTCACGATGCCGCTGCTGGTCGGCACCGACGGCGTGGAGAAGATGTCCAAGTCGCTCGGCAACTACATCGGCATCGCCGAGCCGGCGAAGGAGATTTTCGGCAAGCTGATGCGCATCTCGGACGAGCTCATGTGGCGCTACATCGAGCTGCTCTCCTTCGAACCGATGGCGACGGTGCGCACCTGGAAGAAGGAAGTCGACGCGGGACGAAACCCGCGCGAGATCAAGGTGCTGCTGGCCAAGGAGATCACTGCGCGTTTCCATTCGCCGGACGCCGCGAACCGCGTGGAAGAAGAATTCGGCAAGGCGCCGCAGGAGTTGGCGGAATTTACCTTGGCCGTGCCAGCGGGCGGCCTGCAGGTCACGCAGGCGCTGAAACTCGCTGGCCTGGTGCCCAGCGTCACGGAAGCGCAACGCGTCATCGAGCAGGGCGGGGTAAGGATCGGCGGCGAGCGGCTTGCAGACAAGTCGCTGCGTTTTGCCGCGGGCGCCGACCCGGTGACGGTCCAGGTCGGCAAGCGGAAATTCGCCAAGATTTCATTCAAGTGAGCGATCCGCAATACGAGGTCTACGCGGTCAAGTACGCGCACCACGCGCGGCGCGCCTCGGAGAATTTCATCG
>DATJYN010000098.1:0-7643 GCA_035499575.1 Burkholderiales bacterium
TCGACGATCTCGTCGCGCGCCACGCCGGCGAACTGGTCGGCGGTGATGTTGCGCACGCAATTGCCCGAGGTCTGGATCGCGTGCATCTGCACCGTGGCCAGCTCGGCAAGGATCTCGGGCACCTCTTCGAGCTTCGGCCAGTTGAGTTGCAGGTTCTGGCGCGTGGAAAAATGGCCGTAGCCGCGGTCGTAGCGGCGCGCGATGTCGGCGAGCTTGCGCAGCTGCCGCGACGACAGCAGGCCGTAGGGGATCGCGATGCGCAGCATCGGCGCGTAGCGCTGCACGTAGAGGCCGTTGCGCAGCCTGAGCGCCCTGAAATCGTCCTCGGACAGCTTGCCATCGAGGAAGCGGCGGGTCTGGTCGCGGAACTGCGCGACGCGTTCGTCCACCATGCCCTGGTCGATGTCGTCGTAGAGGTACATGTCAGGCGCCTGCGAGGGCCGTCCGGCGGCCGCGGAAAAACGCGTAGAGCAGCCACGCGTCGAGCAGCGCCGCGAATGCCATCGGGCCGTAGGCGAACGGGCCTTGCGCAAGCTTCAGTTCTGCGAGCACGCGCGACAGGCCGAAACCGACGATCCAGACGTCGAAGCTCATGCAGATGCGGCGGAAGGTCTCCGCGTCGAGACGGCGGATGGCGACGGCGCCGAGCGGGATGCCGAGCAGCACGGCCGGGACGATCGTCGAGGCGATCGCCAGGCTATCGGCGACGAACAATCCCAGCTGCCAGTAGGCGAAGGCCGTCAGCACCGATTCGGCCACCCGGATCAGCGCGAGGCCCGCGCGGAAGTCCCGCTTGACCAGGCCCTGGTTGTTGAACAGCACCGCCAGCGGCGGGCCGGATATGGTAGTGACCGAATACAGGAAACCCAGCCCGGCGCCGAACGGCAGGCCGAACAGCTTCTCCGATTTTATCGGACGGCGCACACCCGCCGCCTGGACGAGGATCAGCGGCAGCAGGAACGCATAGGTGACGAACTTGAGCCATGACGGATGCACCGAGGCCAGCACATAGCTGCCCAGCGCGATGCCGGGCAGCAGGCCGATGAGGATCGGGTACACCCTCTTCCAGACTGCGCCGATGCTGCCGCGGTTGATGAATAGCACATACAGGTTGATGAAGACTTCGATCAGCACCAGCGCCGGGTTGAGAATGCGGCTGCTCTGGAACAGCAGCGCCACCGGCACGGTCAGCGACGAAAAGCCGTAGCCGAGCGCGCCGTTGACGAAGGCGGCGAAGAACGTGATGCCGAGCAGGGCGAGAACGCTGCTGTCCATGAGCGCGCCATGCTATCGGTGCTCGTTATTCTCTCAAAATACTGTGGAGTTACTTCTTAATGCAAAAATAGAATTTAGAACACGCATTCCTAATATCATGATTTAATTAAAAATAATGACCATCTCGCGAGTATCTACTCCCCTCGCCATGACTACCGCTACTGCCCGCGGGCTGCCCTGGCTTGAACCTGGCCCGCGCACTCAGGGCCGGCAACGGCGTACCGGGCTTGGCATCTATATTCTTCGTTGCACGTTTTTCATTCTAACTTAGCGTCGAATAGAATAAAGAGCATGAAGCTCCAGCAACTGCGCTACGCCTGCGAAGTGGCGCGCCGCGGCCTGAACGTCTCGGCCGCCGCCGAAGCGCTGCATACCTCGCAACCCGGCATCTCCAAGCAGATCAAGGGTCTCGAGGACGAACTTGGCGTTGAGATCTTCGTGCGCCACGGCAAGCGCATGGCCGCGATGACCGAGCCTGGCAAGGCGGTGCTGGCAATCGCCGAACGCATCCTCGCCGAAGCTGCCAACCTGAAGCGCGCGGGCGAGGAATTCGCCAACGAAAAGCTCGGCACGCTGACGGTCGCGACCACGCACACGCAGGCGCGCTACGCGCTGCCGAGGGCCGTGGCCGCGTTCAAGAAGCGCTACCCCGAGGTGCGCCTGGTGCTGCACCAGGGCAACCCGACGCAGATCTGCGACGCGGTCATGGCCGGCGAAGCCGACCTCGCCATCGCCACCGAGTCGATCGCCGAGTATCCGGAACTGGTTTCGCTGCCCTGCTACCAGTGGAACCGCTGCGTGGTGGTGCCGCCGGCGCACCCGCTGCTGAAGGTGAAGCCGCTGACGCTGGAAGCGATCGCGCAGTACCCGGTGGTGACCTACGACTTCGCCTTTGCGGGGCGCTCCACGATCAACAAGGCCTTCGAGAAGCGCGGCCTCGCGCCGAACGTGGTGCTGACGGCGCTCGACTCGGACGTGATCAAGACCTATGTGGAGCTCGGCCTTGGCATCGGCATCCTGGCGGAAATGGGCTTCGACCCGAAGCGCGACCGCGGGTTGCACGCGCTCGATGCGAGCCACTTGTTCGAATCGAGCACCACGCGCCTGGGGGTGAAGCGCGGCGCATGGCTGCGGGGCTACGCCTACGACTTCATCGAACTCTTCGCGCCGCGGCTTTCGCGGGCATTGGTTGAAAAAACCGTGATGGAAAAAGCGGGTTCCGCCTACGAACTCTAGGCGTGCTTCCTGATGAAGTCCCTGACCTTCGGGTAGATCGTTTCGCGCCAGCGCCGGCCGGCGAAGATGCCGTAGTGTCCGGCGCCCGGGGCGAGGAAATGCTCGCGGCGCTCGCGCGGAATGCTCAGGCACAGCAGGTGCGCGGCCTCGGTCTGGCCGTTGCCCGAGATGTCGTCGAGTTCTCCCTCGATCGTCAACAGCGCGGTGTCCACGATTGCCTGCGGCCGCACCAGCCGGTCGCGGATGAACATGCGGCCCTTGGGCAGCGCAAAATCCTGGAACACCGACTTGATCGTATCCAGGTAGTACTCGCCGGGCAGGTCGAGCACCGCGTTGTATTCGTCGTAGAAATCGCGGTGCTTTTCCGCCGAGTCGTCGTCGCCGTTGAGCAGGTGGTTGAAATAGTCCCAGTGCGCGTTCAGGTGGCGGTCCGGGTTCATCGCCACGAAGCCGAGGTGCTGCAGGAATCCCGGGTACACGCGCCGCATGAAGCCCGGGTACTTGTCGGGCACGCGCTGGATCACGTTCTGCTCGAACCAGGAGTAAGGCTTGCGCGTGGCGAGGTTGTTGACCGCGGTCGGGCTCTTCCTTGCGTCGATCGGCCCGCCCATCATCACCATCGTCTTCGGCGGGCTGGCTTCGCCGGCTTCGGCCATCAGCGCCACCGCGCAGAGCACCGGCACCGTCGGCTGGCAGACCGAGATCACGTTGAGGTTGGGCTGCCGCGGATCGGTCAGCAGCGCGATGAACTCGCGCACGTAATCGACGTAGTCGGCAAGGTGGAACGGGCCCTCGCCCAGCGGCACCATGCGCGCGTCTACCCAATCGGTGACCCAGACCTCGTGCTCGGGCAGCAACGCGCGCACCGTATCGCGCAGCAGCGTTGCATGGTGCCCGGAGAGCGGCGCCACCAGCAGCACGCGCGGGTCGTTGCGGCGGCCCTCAAAAGAGCGGCGGAAATGGATCAGCTTGCAGAACGGCTTGTCGAGCTCGGTTACCGCCTCGACGGCAACGGGCTTGCCGTCGATGGTCGTGCTGTCGATATTCCAGGCGGGCTTCTCGTAGCGCTGCGTCACCCGCAGGAACAGGTCGCTGGAAGCCGTGATCCTGCGGGCGATGGGCGAATATGCCAGCGGGCTGAAAGGATGGCCGTACCAGCCGCGCGCCGCCTCGGCGGCGATACGCCAGGGACCGAGCAGCGTGTGCTGCGCTTCGTAGAGGTCGTAAAGCATCCGCCCCTACCATAGCAGAATTGCGGCAGTGCGACATTGCGTTGCCTGGCGCCCGCAGAGAGGTTCGCGGGTATTCTTCCCCGCATGCACAGATTTTTACGACGGCTCCTGAAGGCCTTCCTCTGGCTGGCGGTGCTGTCTTGCGTACTTGCGGCGGCCGCCTACGCCTATTTGCGGCAGTCGCTGCCGAAGACCGAGGGCGAAATCCGGCTCACCGGCATCAGCGCGCCGGTGGATATATTGCGCGACCGCTACGGCATCCCGCATATCTTCGCCGCCAGCCTGGAGGACGCCAGCTTCGGGCTCGGCTACGCGCACGCCCAGGACCGGCTCTGGCAGATGGAAATGAGCCGGCGTATCGCCGCCGGCCGCCTGTCCGAAGTCGTCGGCCCGGGCGGACTGGACATCGACCGGTTCATGCGTACGCTGGGCGTGCGGCGCGCCGCCGAAGCGAACCTGCGTGCGGTCGACAGCGATGCGCGCCGACTGCTGGAGGCCTACGCTGCGGGCGTCAACGCCTTCCTCGCGTCCGGACCCGTGCTGCCGCCGGAGTTCTGGCTCACCGGCGTGCACCCCGAACCATGGACCTCGATCGACTCCATCGCTTGGACCAAGATGATGGCCTGGGACCTGGGGCGAAATTTCGCGGACGAACTGCTGCGCATGCGCCTTGCCAAGACGCTGCCGCTCGCGCGTATTCATGAATTCCTGCCACCCTATCCCGGCGAGCAGCCGCCGGTCATCGCCGACCTGAAAGAGCTCTACAGCTCGCTCGAACGCGATGCGATACGGCTGGCGAAATTTGCTCCGGACAACGAAGGCCTGGGCTCCAACAACTGGGTGGTGTCGGGCGAGCGCAGTACCAGCGGAAAGCCGCTGCTCGCCAACGATCCCCACCTCGCCCTGACGGCGCCGCCCGTGTGGTACTTCGCGCAGATGAGCGCGCCCGGCGTCAGCGTCATCGGCGCGACGCTGCCCGGCGTGCCGGGCGTGATCCTCGGGCACAACGAGCGCATCGCCTGGGGATTTACGAACACCGGCCCGGACGTGCAGGACCTCTACATCGAGAAGCTGGACGGCAGCGGCGGCTACCTCACGCCGGAAGGCCCGCGGCCGTTCCAGGTGGTCGAAGAAACGATCAACGTGAAGGGCGCGCCGCCGGAGAAGCTGCGCGTGCGCGTCTCCCGCCACGGCCCGGTCATCTCGGACGTATTGCGCGCCGCGCAGGACGAGGCGCCGCGCGGACACGTCATTGCGTTCGCGTGGACCGCGCTCGCCGAAGACGATCGCACCGTCCAGGTGGCGCTCAAGTTCGCGCGCGCGCGCGAATGGGATGGTTTCCTCGCCGGCGCGCGCGACCTCATCGCGCCGCAGCAGAACATCGTCTACGCCGACGTCGAAGGCAACATCGGTTTCGTCGCGGCCGGCCGCGTGCCGCTGCGCAAAGCCGCCAATGACCTCAAGGGCTACGCGCCGGCGCCCGGCTGGCTCGCGAAATACGACTGGGACGGCTACATCCCGTTCGAACAACTGCCGCGCAGCTTCAACCCGGCTAGCGGGGCCATCGTCACCGCCAACCACCGCATCACGCCGTCGGGCTACCCGTACTTCATCAGCTCCACCTGGGAGCCGCCCTACCGCGCGGACCGCATCCAGGCCCTGCTCGATGCGGCGCCCAAGCACGACGTGCAGAGCTTCGCGCGCATCCAGGCCGACGTGACGTCGCTCGCCATGCGCGCACTGCTGCCGAAACTGCTGGCGACGCAGCCGCGCAGCGAAGAAGCGCGCAAGGCGCTCGAGCAGCTGCGTAAATGGAATGGCGTGATGGCTCCCGAGCGCGCCGAACCGCTGATCGCCTGGGCCTGGTGGCGCGAACTGACGCGCGCGATCTATGCCGACGAACTGGCCGACGCCTTCCGGCCGAACTGGCTCGCGCGCCCGGTCTTCCTGTCCAACGTCCTATCGGGCGACCCGGGCCCCGCGCGCTGGTGCGACGACGTGCGCACGCCCGCGATGGAAACCTGCGAGGAGCAGCTGGCGCTGTCGCTCGATGCGGCTCTAGAAGATCTCGGCAGGCGCTACGGCAGCGACCCGTCGCGCTGGCACTGGGGCGAAGCGCACGTGGCGCGCGCCGAGCACCGCCCGTTCGGCCGGCAGCCGCTGCTGGCGAAACTGTTCGACATCCGCGTGCCTTCACCAGGAGACGCCTACACGGTGAACGTCGGCCGCAGCAACTTCAACGACGAAGCCGAGCCCTTCGCCAACCGGCACGCCGCCAGCCTGCGCGCGATCTACGACCTCTCGGACCTGGAGAAATCGCTCTACATCCATTCCGGCGGCCAGTCCGGCAACATCCTCTCCGAACACTACAAGGCGTTCACCGAGGCCTGGGCGAAGAACGAATACATCCCGATGCACTCGCTGCGCAAAACGCTCGACGCCGAGCCGCATCAACTGCTGCGGCTCACGCCCCTCAAGTAGAGGTTGTTCGCCACCAGCGCGCCGATGACGATCGCCGCACCGCCGATTTCGACGGCGGCGAAGCTGCGGCCGAGCCAGGCCTCGATGGCGAAGACGATGATCGGTACCAGATTGATCATCAGCATCGCATTCAGCGCGCCGAGGTACCTGACGCCGTTGTTGAAGCCGAGCACGCCGAGCACCACGGTAAATACGACGAAGTAGGCGAGCTGCCATTTCACCGACCAGATCTGATCGAGCGTCGGCATCGCCGAGTAGCCCATCGCGATGGTGAAGGCGTTGATGGCGATCAGGCCGAAGGTTCCGGGAATGCAGGTGAGTACCGTCATGCGCAGCGGCGACCAGCCCGGAAAGTGCGCGCCCGCCATGGTGTAGGTCACCCAGCTCACCGCGCCGAGGAATACCAGCAGATCGCCGAGCAGGGAGCCGCCCGCAAAGACATGCGCGAGATCGCCCTTGGTCACCACCACCAGCACGCCGGCAATCGCCACCGCGATGCAGCCGACCGTGAACGGCGCGGGCCGCAGGCCGCGTGTCAGCCAGACTGCAAGCGCGGTCATCGGCGTCTGCAGCGCCATGATGATCGAGGCATGCTCGGGGCGCGTATAAAAAAGGCCCCACCACACCAGGATGTTGAAGCCGCAGAAACCGACCAGGCCGTACACCGCCGCCGGCAGGAAGCGCCCGTTGTAGCGCAGCGCCTGGCGGCCCTCGGCGATCCAGAGGATGGCGATGAACAGCAGCACGCCGATCGAATAGCGCGCCGAACCGAGGAAGAACGGGTCGAGCACCGGCAGCGTGCGCTTGGCGATCGAGAACAGCCCGCCCCAGGAGGCGATCGCGATGCCGAGCCAGACTAGGCCTTTTAGTAATTGGGCCTGTTTTATTTTCTAGGCCGCTTTCTTCTCGTCGCGCAGTGCGCGCCGAAGGATCTTGCCGACGTTGGTCTTCGGCAGCTCGGCGCGGAATTCGACGTACTTCGGCCGCTTGTAGCCGGTGAGCTGCTCCTTGCAGTACTCCATGACCTGGGCCTCGGTGAGCGAAGGATCCTTCTTGACGATGAAGAGCTTGGGCACCTCGCCCGAGTGCTCGTCCGCCACGCCGATCGCCGCCACCTCCAGCACGCCCGGCATCATCGCCACCACCTGCTCGAGCTCGTTCGGGTACACGTTGAAGCCGGAGACCAGGATCATGTCCTTCTTGCGGTCGACGATGGTCACGAAGCCGCGTTCGTCCATGATGCCGATGTCGCCGGTCTTGAAGGCGCCGTCCTTCGCCATCACCTTCGCGGTTTCCTCGGGCCGCTGCCAGTAGCCCTGCATTACCTGCGGACCGGAAATGCAGATCTCACCAGACTGGCCGACCGGCAGGATGTTCTCGTTGTCGTCGCGGATCGTGATCACCGTGCTCGGCACCGGC
>DATJYN010000099.1:0-3080 GCA_035499575.1 Burkholderiales bacterium
ATAGAAGACCTTGCGCAGCACGAACCCGCTGGTCGAGGTGACCGTGACGATCGCCTCTTCGTAATCCGTCGTTCGCCGTGCCGGCAGCTGCTGCAACGCCGTGCGCTCGATATCGAGCCGCTTGCGGCTGCGTGCGTTGCGAACGGCTCTGGAACGATGTCGAGGCGTTCGAGGTCAGGAAGGACGCACAGCTCGCCCGCGAGGTCGAGTTCGCCCTTCCGCGCGAGATGACGCAAGCCCAGGGCATCGAACTCGCCCGCGACTTCGTGCAGGCGGAGTTTGTCGATCGGGGCATGATCGCCGACCTCAATGTGCATTGGGACATGGCCGAGGATGGGACGCCCAAGCCCCACGCCCATGTCATGCTCACCATGCGATCCGTGGACGAAAACGGCTTCGGCCAAAAGGTGCGGGACTGGAACCGCACCGAGACGGTCGAGCGTTGGCGCGAACGTTGGGCGAAGCTGGCAAACGAGCGCCTGGCCGAACTCGACATCGACGCGCGCATCGACCATCGCAGTCTGGAAGCGCAGGGCATCGGCCTTGAGCCGCAAACGCAGATCGGCGCACCCGCCCAACGCATCGAAGGCGAAGGGTTAGAGGCCGCCGATCGCGCGGAAATGCACCGCGAGATCGCCCGCAACAACGGCGCGCGGATCATCGCCGATCCCTCTATCGCGCTGGACGCCATCACGCACCAGCAATCCACCTTCACGCGGCGCGACGTGGCGATGTTCGCGCATCGGCACAGTGACGGAATCGAGCAGTTCAACGAGGTCACGGGCGGGATGCGGAGCGCACCCAAACTCGTCGCACTCGGCGCGGACGGACGCGGAGAGGACCGCTTCACTACCCGCGAGATGATCGAGGCCGAACAGCGCCTGCACCGCGCCGCCGAACTCATGGACGAGAAGGAACGCCATGGCGTGCGTGATGCGGATCGCCAAGCGGCACTGGCGCGCGCAGAAGCGCGCGGCCTTGTGCTTTCGGGGGAGCAGGCCGAGGCGTTTATGCATGTCACGGACGGGCGCGATCTCGGCGTCGTCGTCGGCTATGCCGGGACAGGAAAGAGCGCGATGCTGGGCGTGGCGCGCGAAGCCTGGGAAGCGGCGGACTACGAGGTCCGGGGCGCGGCGCTGTCCGGTATCGCCGCCGAGAATCTGGAAAACGGATCGGGCATCGCGTCACGCACCATCGCCAGCATGAAACATGGCTGGGGACAGGGCCGCGACGTTCTCACTTCCCGCGATGTGCTTGTCATCGACGAGGCGTGTATGGTCGGCACGCGCCAGTTGGAGCGCGTGCTGTCCCATGCCGCCGAGGCCGGCGCCAAGGTCGTGCTGGTCGGCGATCCACAGCAGTTGCAATCCATTGAGGCGGGCGCGGCGTTCCGCTCCATTCACGAACGCCACGGCAGCGCGGAGATCGGCGAGGTGCGCCGCCAGCGGGAGGACTGGCAGCGCGACGCCACGCGCGATCTGGCGACCGGCCGCACCGGCGACGCGATCCATGCCTATGACGGTCACGGCATGGTCCATGCGGCGCCGACACGGGAACAGGCGCGTGACGATCTGATCGACCGCTGGGACCGCGAGCGGCAGGCATCGCCCGACCAGAGCCGCATCATCCTCACCCACACCAACGACGAAGTGCGCGCGCTCAACGAGGCCGCGCGCGAACGGATGCGGGAAGCTGGCGATTTGGGCGATGACGTGCGCCTGACGGTGGAACGCGGCGAGCGCAGCTTCGCCAGCGGCGACCGCGTCGTGTTCCTGCAAAACGATCGCGGCCTTGGCGTGAAGAACGGCACGTTCGGGACCATCGAACAGGTCAACGAACGATCCATGTCCGTGCGCACCGACGACGGGCGCAGCGTCGCGTTCGACTTCAAGAATTATGACCGCATCGACCACGGCTATGCGGCGACCATCCATAAGGTGCAGGGCATGACCGTGGACCGCACCCATGTTCTGGCGACGCCGGGCCTGGACGCCCACAGCAGCTATGTCGCCCTGTCGCGCCATCGCGACGGCATGGATCTGCATTACGGCCACGATGACTTCGCCGACCAGGACCGGCTCATCCGCACCCTGTCGCGCGACCGGGCCAAGGATATGGCGTCGGATTACGAGCCCGCCGATCCGGCGCAGGACTATGCCGAG
This sequence comes from Burkholderiales bacterium, assembly GCA_035499575.1. GTDB lineage: Bacteria > Pseudomonadota > Gammaproteobacteria > Burkholderiales > SG8-39 > RBG-16-66-20. The sequence goes on from DATJYN010000099.1 coordinate 2,163, forward strand.
CGGCGCGGGATCACCTTCCGCGAGCGTGTCGCCGAGATCGTGCGCAAGGTCGTGCCTGAGAGGGTGCGCGGCATGTTCGACGGCCTACGCCCGGCCGAAGGCGGTAGGGAGCCGGAACGGGCAGCGCCGGAAAGGAAGACGGCAGACCCGGAGGAGGCTTTGCGCCGCGCCCGGACCAGGGCGCTCGTCCGCCATGCCCGGGCCGTGGATGCGATCTTCGAGGCGGAGGAGCGGGGCGGCAGGGCCAGCCCGGAGCAGGTGACGGAATTGCAGGACGCCCGCAAAGCCTTCGAGGAGGTGCGGCCCTACGGCCCGCACGACGCCGAAGCCGCCTACAAGAAGAACCGGGAGCTTGCCTCAGAAGCCGCCACGGGCCAGGTCAATCGCGCCATCCGCGCCCTCCAGCTCGAAACCGAGCTGCGCACTGATCCGCAGATTCGTGCGGATCGCTTCGTGGAGAGTTGGCAGAGGCTGGACCGCGCCAGCCAGCGCCAGTACCAGGCGGGTGACATATCCGGCTACAGAGCAACGCGGTCAGCGATGGGCGACATGGCGAAGAGCCTTGCACGCGATCCGCAGCTTGAATCCATCCTCGAAGGCCGCAAGCGAGACCTCGGTATCGGGATCGACTCGGGCCGCAGCCTTGGTCGGGAACTCGCGTTCAGCCACGGCATCGACCTCAGCAGAGGCCGGGGTATCGGACTGTAGAACTATCCTATTTTCCGCCGCCTCTACGCCACACTACTACGACCTCTAAATATCTACTGCACAACAATAAATCGTAAGCGGTGTCCTCGCACCACAGCTCTGGCCGCTTGACGTTTTCCGCGGCAGCCTTGTGGCGGTGATCAGCGGGAGCGGGTTGCGCGGCTGCGTCTGCCAGGCTGGCGGGCTGGTTCGGCTGCGCGGTAAGGGTTG
>DATJYN010000100.1:0-47911 GCA_035499575.1 Burkholderiales bacterium
CTGCGCACTTCGGCCTGGGAAACGCCCTCGTGCTGCTCGGTCGCGCCGACGAAGCGGAGGTCTCGCTTCGCCGCGCGCTCGAGCTGGAGCCGGAATTCCTCGAGGCCTGGGGCAACCTGCTGCTGTGCCTGCATTACCGGACGGGGGACGATGGGGCGGCGCTGCACGCGGAGCATCTCGCCTGGGCCCGGCGCCACGCGGCGGGACTGAACCTGCAGGCCGGCTTTCCGGGCATCGACCGGTCGCCGGGACGCCGGCTCAACGTCGGCTACCTTTCCCCCAACCTGCACCGCCATTCGGTCGCTGCGTTTTTCGAGCCGCTGCTGGCGGCGCACGACCGCAGCCGAGTCCGCGTTTTCTGCTATTCCGGCGTCGATTTTCCGGATGCCGTCACCGAACGGCTGCGTGGCATGAGCGACGAGTGGCGCGACCTGCGCGGCGTGTCGGGCGACGCGGCGGCGCGCATGATCCGCGACGACCGCATCGACATCCTCGTCGATCTTGCCGGCCATACGGGCGGCGGCCGGCCGCTGCTGTTCGCGCGCAAACCCGCGCCGGTGCAGATTTCCTGGCTGGGCTATCCGAACACCACCGGGCTGCCGGAGATGGACTACCGCCTGACCGATGCGGAAGCGGACCCGCCGGGCGAGAGCGACGGCTGGTACAGCGAGAAGTTGATCCGGCTGCCGCAGGGCTTTCTGTGTTTTGCGCCGGATGCGGACAGTCCCGCGCCCGGTCCGTTGCCCGCGCAGGGCAACGGATACACGACCTTCGGTTGCTTCAACAATCTTGCCAAGCTGAACCCCGACCAGATCGCGCTGTGGTCGCGCCTGCTCGCGGCAGTGCCGGACGCGCGGCTGGTGCTCAAGGCGCATGCGCTCGGCGTGGAAAGCGCGCGCCGCTGGGTGATGGAACATTTCGCGCGCGATGGCGTTGCCGGCAGCCGGTTGACCCTGTATGGGCCGGAAGAATCGCCTGCCGGGCATCTCGCGCGCTACCGCGAAGTCGACGTCGCGCTCGATACCTATCCGTACAACGGCACCACAACGACCTGCGAAGCGCTCTGGATGGGCGTGCCGGTGATGACGCTCGCCGGGCCGACCCACGTGTCCCGGGTCGGGGCGAGCATCCTGAAACGGGTCGGACTGGGCGAATTGGTCGCGGCGAGCCCCGACGATTTCCTCGCACGGGCTAAGGCGCTCGCCGCGGATTTGCCGCGCATGCGGGCTCTGCGCGAAGGCTTGCGCGCCCGGATGCGCGCATCGCCGCTACTCGATGGCCCGGGATTCGCCCGCGCGGTCGAAGCGGCATACCGCGCGACATGGGAAGAATGGTTGCGGTGAGTCGGGTAGCGGATTTCGCCGCCGGTCTGGTGACCGCCGCGTTCGCCTGCGCGTGCGCGATGTTCGCGTGGCAGCCGACGCTCGCCAGCTTCGCTGATGACAGCGTCAGCTACCTGGTCATGGCCCAGGTGTTTTCGCCCTACCAGCCCGCCACGCCCGCGGTGGTGGAAGCGTTCGCGCGCGAAGCCTTCTATCCACCCCTGTTCCCGCTGTTGCTTGCGCTGGGCGGCGGTGCCCACAACTTCGCCTGGGCGCACGCGCTGACCGCGCTACTGCTCGCGGCGGCGCTGCCGTTCGCCTACCTGCTCGGCCTGCGCTGGCTCGGTGGCCGCGGTTCCGCGCTCGCAGCGGTCGCCTGCATCGCCCTGCTGCCCTCTCTCTGGATCAACAGCAAGGGCATCCTGAGCGAACCGCTGTTCTGCCTGCTGCTGATGAAGACCTTCTGGATTCTGGAAAGAGATGAGGGTGTACAGGCTCCGGCCTGGCAAACCGCTCTGCTGATGGCGGCAATGGCGCTGACGCGCACGGCGGCGCTGCCGATGATCGCCGTTTATGCGCTTTGGGCGCTGTCGCGGCGCGGCCTGCCTGCCGCTGCGCGCATCCGCGCGATGGCGCCCGCCGTCGCCGCGATTGCGATCTACGGCCTGTGGGTCCTGCTGCGGCCGTCGACGTCGGGAGACGGCTATGCGCACATCCTGGTGGAGCGCGGACAGGGGTTTCTCGACGGCCCGGGCGGCTTGCTGTCCGCGCTCTCGATGAGCCTGCTGCGCCAGGCCAACGCCGTCGTTGACGGCTGGGCCGGTTCGCTGATGATCTTCTGGGTCGAAGGCCAGCCGGCGCGGTTCGCGCTGGCAAGTACCGCCGGCATTCTTGCGCTCGCCGGCCTCGTTCTTCGAATCAGGCGCGGCAAGGCGGACGGCTGGCTGATGGCGGGATACCTGGCGACGCTGCTCGCCTGGCCATTCTACGAACAGATGGAGCGGTTCCTCTTTCCTGCATTGCCGGTGCTGGTGCTCTATGCCTTCCTTGCCGCCGGCGAGGCGATGCGCGCGATGTCGCGCAAGCCGGCGATCGCGCATGCGCTGCTCGTCGGCCTGCTGCTGTCTCTGTCGCTGCCGGCGATGGCCTTCATCCGCCAACGCTCGCAGGAGGCGGGCCGTGTCGCACTGGTCACCGACTGGTACCGCACGCCCGACCTGGAGCGCGCGCGGCGCCGCGCGCAGACGCACCTCGACCTGTTCGAAGACATGCGGGCGATCCGTTCGCTGACGCGGCCGGACGAGCGTGTCATGTGGGTCGCACCCTCCTATATCGCGCTGCTTGCGGACCGGCGCGCGCTGCTTGCGCCGGACGCACACCTCGGGCCCGAAGCCTACCGGGAGGCGGTGCGCAATTCCGGCGCCGACTACGTCTTCCTCAGCCGCTACCACCCGCGCGACACGATCCGCGACACCGCGTGGCAGGCCGGCGTGCGCGCGCTATCCGGCAGCGCCAAGGCGGTGCATACCAGCACGCTGGGCGACGGCAGCACGGTTACTTCAGTTCTGCTCAAGGTTCCGAAATGAGCGCCTGGCGCGGTTTCGCCGACGAAAGCGCCCGCTATCTGGCTGCCTCGGCGCTGGCGCTGGCGATCGACCTCGGCACTTATAGCGGGTTGATCAGGCTCGCCGGGGTGAATTACCTGGTTGCCGCCCCGGCCGGGTTCGCACTCGGCCTGGCGGCGATCTACCTGCTGAGCGTGCGCTGGGTGTTCCGCCAGCGCCGGCTCAAGGATCAGCGTGCCGAATTCGCGCTTTTCATCGCGCTCAGCCTGGTCGGCATGGCATTGAACCAACTGATGATCTACGTTGGCGTCCAGCTGCTCGGTCTTGCCTACGAACTTGCAAAGTTTCCGTCCGCGGCGGTGGTGTTCTGCTTCAATTTCGCTTCGCGCAAGCTGCTGCTGTTCACCCGCTTCCGCTGATGGAAACCATCCGCTCGCGCGTGCTGATCATCGGCGCAGGCCCGGCCGGCCTGACCGCGGCGTGGGAACTTGCCGAGGCCGGCGTGCGCGAGGTGACGGTGCTCGAAGCGACGCGCATGGTCGGCGGCTTGTCGCAGTCGGTCGAATACAAGGGCAACCGCATCGACATCGGCGGCCACCGGTTCTTCTCCAAGTCGGACTGGGTAATGGACTGGTGGACGCGCATGCTGCCGCTCGCCGCCAGCCCGGGCATGGATGCCGGCGACCGGGACCTCGTGCTGACCTACCATGGAAAACAGCGCAGGCTGGCCGGCGAATCCGCGGCGAGTGAAGCCGACGAGCGCGTGATGCTGGTGCGCCGGCGCCTGTCGCGCATCTACTTCGACGGCAAGTTCTTCGACTATCCGCTCAAGGCGAACTTCGAGACCGCGCTGAAGCTCGGACTCTGGCGCTGCGCGCAGTTCGGCGCGAGCTACGGCTGGGCGATGTTGTTCCCGCGCAAACCCGAGCGCAGCCTCGAGGATTTCTTCATCAACCGCTTCGGCCGGCGGCTGTACCTGCAGTTCTTCAAGGAATACACTGAGAAGGTCTGGGGCACGCCCTGCGACCAGATCAGCGCGGCCTGGGGCGCGCAGCGCGTGAAAAGCCTGTCGATCGCCAAGGCGCTGCTGCACGCGTTGCTGAAGCCGTTCCGCCGCAGCGGGGGCCTGGGCGGCGCACAGCAAACTTCGCTCATCGAACGCTTCCTGTACCCGAAAACCGGCCCCGGTCTGATGTGGGAGACGACAGCCGACCGGCTGCGCGCGCGCGGGTTGCGGCTGCAGCTCGATTCGCAGGTGACGACGCTGGAGCACGAAGGCGGCCGCATCCGCGCGGTCCTGGCGCGGCGTGCGGACGGCAGCGAAGTGCGCTACGAGGCGGACAGCTTCATTTCGACCATGCCGGTGCGCGACCTGGTGCTCGGCCTGGCGCCGGCGCCGCCGCCCGCGCCGCGGGAAGTGGCGACGGGTCTCGAATACCGCGACTTCATCACCGTCGGCCTGCTTTATCGCCGGTTGGCGCGCGATCCCGTGCCCGACAACTGGATCTACGTGCAGGAGGCGGGCGTCAAGGTCGGTCGCCTGCAGATCTTCAACAACTGGAGTCCCTATCTCGTGCGCGATCCGCAGACCGTGTGGATCGGCATGGAATACTTTTGCCGCGAAGGCGACGAGCTGTGGACGACGTCCGATGCGGAACTGCAGCGCCTCGGCGTGGCCGAGATGCAGCGCCTGCGGCTAGCCGCGCCCGAAGAGCACCTGGACGGCGTCGTGATCCGCATGCCGAAGGCCTATCCCGGCTACTACGGGAGTTACGCGCGCTTCGGCGAGCTGCGTGCCTACCTCGACGGTTTCCAGAATCTGTTCCTGGCCGGCCGCAACGGCATGCACCGCTACAACAACCAGGACCACTCGATGCTGTCGGCCAGGAAAGCGGTCGAGGCGATCCTCGCCGGCAGCGCCGACAAGAGCGCGATCTGGGACGTGAACATCGACGACGACTACCACGAAGAGGCGTCCTGAGCGCCGATGATCCATTTTGATCCGCGCTGGTCGGGCCCGCACGGCATCGGCAGGTTCTCGGACGAGGTCGTCCGGCGCCTGCCCGACGCGCGGCCGCTGCGGATCGGCGTGCGCAAGCTCTCGCTGCTCGATCCTCTGGCGACGACGCTGGCGGCGCGGGGCCTGCGCTCGGGCAGCTATTTCACGCCCGGCTTCAATCCGCCGCTGCGTTGCCCGGTTCCCTTCGCGTTCTGCATCCATGACCTGATCCACCTGCACTTTGCCGCCGAATCGACACCCGCGCGGCGTGCGTACTACCGGCTCGTCGTGCGCCCGGCCGCGTATCGGGCGGCTTGCGTGCTGACAGTGTCGGCGCACGCGCGCGGCGAGATTCTCGAATGGACGGGATTGCCGCCGGAGCGCGTCGCGGTCGCGGGCAACGGCGTCGCAGCCGCATTCCGACCGGCAGGCGTGCGCCATGACCCGGGCTTTCCATATTTCCTCTATGTCGGGCGCCGCGTGGCGCACAAGAACGTCGAGCGGCTGGTCGCCGCTCATGCCGCCAGCCGCTGCCATCGCGAGGTCCGCCTGCTGTTCGCCGAAGGGCTCGACGACGAGCAATTGGCGGCCCACTATCGGGGCGCCGTCGCGCTGGCCTTGCCTTCCCTTTACGAAGGCTTCGGCCTGCCGGTGATCGAGGCGATGGCCTGCGGCACGCCGGTGCTGGCGTCGACCGCGACAGCGCTGCCGGAAACCGCGGGTGAGGGCAACGCTCTGCTGGTCGATCCACTGCGCGTCGATGAGATTGCCGGGGGCCTGGACCGGTTGGCCGAGGACGCGAATTTGCGCGCCACGCTGCGCGCGCGCGGGCTGGAGAGGGCGCGCGCGTTTTCCTGGGACGCCGTCGCGCAGCGGGCACGCGACGCTCTCGCCGCGCGCTGAACTACCGCCGCCGCAGGCCGAGCACGCCGAGGAACAAGCTCGAGAACACCAGCTGCAGGCCGACGATCATCGACGTGGCCGAGGGCGCGACCACGCGCAGCGTAACTTCCGGGTTCAGCGCGCCGAACGAAGCGATGCTCCAGAGCCCGATCGAATAGGCGCCGCCCGCGAGGCCCGCAAGCAGCAGCAGCAGGCCGGCGGCCATGCCGACCTCGACGTCGACCAGCGAAGTGAAGCGGCGGACGCGCGCGTCCGGCGGCAGCAGGCGCGCATTGACGGCGAATACCTTGGCGAAAATCCCGAAAGTGAGCGCCTGGAAGCCGCAGACGATCGCCGCCGAACTGTAGACCAGCGTATTCACGCCCAGGCCGAAGCCCGCGATGGTGCGCGGCCCCGGCAGCAGCCAGAGCATCGAGGCGAGGCCCGCGAGCATCAGCGCCGCACCCGGGTAGAGGAACAGCCAGCGCGGGCTGAGCAGCAGCAGGAAGCGCAGGTGGCGCCAGCCGTCGCGGAAGCTGCGCAGGTGCGGCGGGCGGCTGCGGCCGTCGGGCGACAGCGTCGCCGGCACTTCGACGATGCGCAGCCCGTCCACGGTCGCGCGCACCACCATCTCGCTCGCGAACTCCATGCCGTCGGTGGCGAGTCCGAGCGCGCGTATCGCTTCGGCGCGGAAACCGCGCAAGCCGCAGTGAAAATCGCCGATCGGGCTGCGGAAAAACAGGCGACCGATGCCGGACAGCACCGGATTGCCCAGGTAGCGGTGCAGCGGGGGCATCGCCCGCGGCGCGATGCCCCCCTTGAAGCGGTTGCCCATCACCAGGTCTGCGCCGCCGCGCAGCGCTGCGACGAAGGGATCGAGCGCGGTGAAATCATAGCTGTCGTCGGCGTCCCCCATGATGATGTAGCGGCCGCCCGCAGCGCCGATGCCCGCACGCAGCGCGCAGCCGTAACCCTTGCGCTGCTCGCGGATCACGCGCGCGCCCGCCCGCTCGGCGGTGCCCACCGAGTCGTCGATGCTGCCGTTGTCGGCGACCAGCACTTCGCCGGCCACGCCGCTGCGTTCGAGATAGGAGCGCGCCTTGGCCACGCAAGTGGCGAGCGTCTCGCCTTCGTTCAGGCAGGGCATCAGGATGGTGAGTTCGCAGTCCCCGGCACGCGCGGTCACTTCGTCCACAATTCCCCCCATTTGCCTTCGGCGCGCCTAGTGTATGCGGGGAAGCGCTGCGCCATCAGCGCGGCAGCGCGCTGCGGGCCGTCGTAGACCATGCAAAGGCGCGGGCTCCCGAGGAACGGGTCGTTGTGCACCATGTCGCGCGAATAAAAACCCGCTGTCGGATCGATGAAGATGATTTCCGCCCGCGACGGGTCGGCGGGCAGGGCGAGCGGCGGCACCTGGTGCAGGTGCCGGCCGATGAAGGCGTCGACCTGCACCAGGCGCAGCGCGTTCGCGAATACCAGCGACAGCGCTATGCCCCAGGCGGCCATGTTGCGCAACTCCCCGGCGCCATCCTCCGTTGCATGCACGAGCGCGAGCGCCGCGAATACGGGCAGCACGAACCAGGCGGAATGCAGGTAGCGGTAGCCCCAGCCGTGGCCCTGGTCAAAGGGCACGAAGAAGAACGCGAAAAACGTCAGCAACAGCGCGGCGCCGAGCATTTTTATTCCCGGCAGCGCGCGCGCAAGGGCGTAACCATAGGCCGCGAGCAGCAACAATGCGGCTGTGCCCCAGGTCCAGACCTTGGTCAGGCCGGCGATGCGCGCCTCGATGACAAGCGTGCTGGGCGGCTTCAGAAACGTCGCGACCTGGGAAACCGCGCGCTCGAGGAGCGACATTGCCGGCGCAGCGGAGGGACCGGACGGCGGAACGCCCGCAGCGGCCAGCGCCGCCAGGTGCTGCGGCCAGCCGTAACCCAACAGCGCGGTGAGCGGCAGGTAACCCGCCAGCAACGCGGCAATGGTCGCGAACGGCGTGCGGCGCACGACGAGCCAGCCGAACACGGCGATCGCGAACAGCAGGTGCGGCGCCGGATTGTGCAGCGTCAGCGCGAGAGAACCGACCAGGCCCGCCAGCAGCGCGCGCGCAATGGTCGGACGCAGCAGCAGGAGCACGTAGAGCAGGTTGCAGAGCAGGTGCGCCGGCATGGAGTAATACGACATCGCCGAGACGACGAAGACCGGGGACGCCAGCGTCAGCGCGACCGCCCAGCCCGCGGCCTCGCGCGAGCCGGAGATTTCCCGCGTCAGGCGATGCAGGGCTGGAAGCGTGAGCGCGCTGATCAGGGGATTCGCCGCCCAGGGCGCGCCGATCCAGGCGAAGGGCGCGAGCACCAGCGCAAAGCCCGGCCAGTAGCTGCCGGAGACGACCCCGGATGCGGCCGACGCCACGAAGAAATAGTTCTTCGGCATGCGCGGCAGCAACTGGTCGAGCAACTCCGGCGGGAACTGGCCGCCGAGCTTGCCCGCGGCAAAGGCCTGCGCCTGGAACAGCGCGACGTATTCGTCCATCGACAGCGGATAGTCGTGGTAGACGGTCAGTGCGCCGAGGCAGAACAGCGGCAACGCGACGGCGGCAACGCGCCAGGGATGGCCGCCGGCGAACCGGATCATGCCGGCGACCGCCGGCTGGCGGCGCAGCAGGAACGCGATGAATACCAGCGCGAGCAGCAGGAAGTTGCCGTGCGTGTCGTAGCTGTTCAGCAGGTAGTGGAAGATCGGGCTGAAGTTCTGCGGGTTCCCCGGCAGGCGCGCGAGTTCGGCCTGCACGAGCACCGTTCCGAGCGCGCAGCCGAGAAACAGCGCCAGTGCGGGCGGAATCCGCCGCAGGGCGACATTGAGTACCATGGCGGCAGTATGAGTGAAGAATTGCCCGCCCGCATTGCGGTAGTTCACGACTGGCTGGTCGACTACGCCGGCTCGGAGCGCGTGCTCGCCGAAATCCTGCGCTGCCTGCCGCAGGCGGATTTGTTTGCGCTCGTGGACCACATGCCGGCGGCGGAGCGCGCGCCGCTGGGCGCGCGCCGCGCGACGACGACGTTCCTGCAGGGAATGCCGGGCGTCGCGGGACACCTCGCCTGGTACCTGCCGCTGATGCCGGCGGCGATCGAGCAGCTGGACCTCACCGGTTACGACCTGGTGATCTCCAGCAGCCACGCGGTCGCCAAGGGCGTGATCGTCGCGCCCGACGCGCTGCACCTTTCCTACGTGCACTCGCCGATGCGCTACGCCTGGGACCAGCAGTTCGAATACCTGCGCGCCGAACGCGCCGAAAGCGGCCTCAAGGGCCTGCTCTTGCGCGCACTGCTGCACAGACTGCGCATCTGGGATCGCTCGTCGGCGGCCGGCGTCGACCACTTCGCCGCGAATTCCGGATTCGTCGCGCGGCGCATCGCCAAGTGCTACCGGCGCGACGCCTGCGTCATCCATCCGCCGGTCGACACCGAGTTCTACGCGCCGGGCGCCGGGCGGGGCGACTACTACATCGCGGTATCGCGCCTGGTGGGCTACAAGCGCGTCGATCTGCTGGTGCGGGCCTTCGCGGAGATGCCGGACCGGCGCCTGCTCATCGTGGGCGACGGGCCCGATGGCGCGCGCCTGAAGGCCCTGGCCGGGAGCAACGTCGAATTCGCCGGGCGCCTTCCCCGGGACCAGCTGCGCGAGCGCCTGCAGCGCGCACGGGCGTTCCTGTTCGCGGCGGTGGAGGATTTCGGCATCGCGCCGGTCGAGTCAATGGCCTGCGGCACGCCGGTGATCGCGTTGCGGCGGGGCGGCGCGGCCGAAACCGTGGCCGGGCTGGAAGCCGCAGCGCCGACCGGCGTGCTGTTCGACGAGCAATCCGCCCCGGCGGTAGCGCGCGCTGTGCGCGAATTCGAGCAGAGCGGCGATCGCATCTCGACCGAAGCCTGCCGGGCGCGCGCGGAACGGTATTCGGCGGCGCGCTTTCGCACGGAGTTCATGGATTTCGTCACCAGCCGGTATGCCCAGTGGCGGCCGCGCCCCTGATCAGCATCCTGATCGCCGCCCGCAATGCGGCGCAGGTTCTGCCGCGCTGCCTGGACAGCATTCGCGCACAGACCTTTCGCGAATTCGAGGTGATCGTGATGGACGCCGGCTCGGCCGACGGCACCGCCGACCTCCTCGGGGCGAGCGGCGACGTCGTCGCGCTCTGGCGCTCCGAGCCGGACGGCGGCATCAGCAATGCCTGGAACAAGGCGCTGGCGGCGGCGCGCGGCGAATGGTTCTGCATCCTCGGCGCGGACGACTGGCTCTGGGATGAAGGCGCGCTCGAGCGGCTCGCGCCGCATCTGCGCCGTGCCGCGCCTCGCTACCGCATCGTGTACGGCCAGATCCGCCAGCTGGACGCGTCCGGCCGCCTGATCGAGCAGCTCGGCGAACCCTGGGAGGATTTCAAACGCAGGTTCCGGTCCCACGCCTGCCTGCCGCACCCGGGACTCATGCATCACCGCTCGCTATACGAAACGCGCGGCGGCTTCGACGAGCGATTCAAATTCGCGGCGGACTACGAATATCTGCTGCGGGAGCTGGCCGCCGGCGACGCGCTCTTCGTGCCTGCCCTGGTGGCGGGCGTTGGCTGGGGCGGGCTCACCGCGGCGCCGGAAAATTACGTCGCCAGCATGCGCGAAACGGAGGCCGTGTTGCGCATGCATGGCCTGCGGCCGCCGGCGTTCACCTGGGCCTACTGGAAACTGCTCGCATACGTTTACGCGGGGTTGCGTGCCTTGGTCGGTCCGCGCTTGGCGCGGCGCATGGCCGATTTCTACCGCGTTGCCAGCCTGCGCAAGCCGCGTTACGCGGCCATCGATGGCGGCGGGCGCGAAGGGCCGGCGCGTTGAAGATCGCGATCGTGAGTTCGCTGTGGGAACCGCAAGGCTACGGCGGCGCGGAGCGCGTCGCGCAGGATGTCGCCGAATCGCTGGCCGCCCAGGGGCACGAGGTGCAGGCGATTTGCCTGGGGCAGTCGGATCGCGGGCAGGAGGCGTGGCTGAACGGGGTGCAGGTGCACTACCGCCCCCTGCGCAACCTGTACTGGCCGTTCCCCGTCGCGGCGGCGCCGCTGCCGGCAAAGGTCGCCTGGCACGGGATCGACGCGCACAACTTCGCGATGGCGCGCATGACGGGCGAACTGCTCGACGAAATCCGCCCGGACCTGGTGAACACCCACAATATCGCCGGGTTCTCGGCGGCGATCTGGCCTGAAGTGTCGCGCCGCCGCCTGCCGCTCGTGCATACGCTGCACGACCACTATCTGCTCTGTCCCTACAGCACGATGTTCAGGAAAGGCGAAAATTGCGCGCGCCCCTGCCTGGCCTGCCGCGTCGCGACGGCGCCGCGCCGCGCGATGACGCGCCACGTCGGCTCCGTGATCGGCGTAAGCCGGTTCATCCTCGACCGGCACCTGCACGACGGCCTGTTTCCGGATGCGCGTGCGTCGGTGGTCTACAACGGCTACGACGCGCCAGGCCGCCCGTCGCGGCTGGACGATCGCCCCGCGGCCGGTCCCCTGAGGGTCGGATACATGGGCGGGTTGGTGCCCAACAAGGGCCTGGATCGTCTGCTCGATGCCTACCTCGGGTTGACCCTGGGCGCCGCGGAGCTCCGCATCGCAGGCGCGGGCGAGGCGCGGTTCGCGGCCTCGCTGAAGGCCCGCAGCGCCTCGCGCGAGGACGTTCGCTGGCTCGGCGTGGTGCGTCCCGAGGATTTCATGCCGGAACTGGACGTGCTGGTGGTGCCCTCCCTGGTCCACGAGGCGATGCCGCGGGTAGTGTTGGAGGCGTTCGCGCATGGCTTACCGGTGGTCGCCGCGCGCCGCGGCGGGATCCCGGAGCAATTGCACGGCGACCGCGGCTGGCTCTACGAACCGGACGACCGCTCGCAATTGCCGGCGATTCTGGAGCAGATCCTCGGACAACGCGGCGAGTTGGCGGCGAAGAGGGCGGCCGCCCGCGCCGCCGCAGGTGAGTTCAGCCGGGCAGCGATGATCGCGGGCTACCTGGCGGCCTACCGGGAAGCCGCGGCGCGATAAATCTCCAGGTAGCGCGCACCGATCGCCTGTTCGTCGCAGTCCCGCTCGACCGCGCGGCGGGCCGCCTTGCCCAGGGAGGATCGAAGCATGGCGTCGCTCAGCAGCAGTTCCAGTCCTCCGGCGAGTTGCTCGGCGTTTCCGGGGGCCGCGAGCAGCCCCGTTTCCCGGTGGCGGATGAGATCCGGAATGCCACCGGTGTCCGAGCCTACCGCCGGCAGGCCGCAGGCCATCGCTTCGGCGAGGACGTTGGGGTAGTTGTCCTGCAATGACGGGATGGCGAGCGCGTCGCAGGCCGAATAGACGCGGCTCATGTTGTTCTCGCCTTCGACAAAACCGAGCCAATGGGTATTGAATCCCTGCACGGGGCCTTCGCCCTTGGCGCCGAAGAGGACCAGGTCCACGCTGGCTGCCAGGCCGCGCAGGTGTAAGCGCCGCAGGGCTTCCGACAGCACATGGAATCCCTTGCGCCGGTCGCGGGTCGCCTCCCAGGCTCCGAACAGGAGCAGCGTTCGATCGCCCGGCAGTCCCAGCCGGGCGCGCGCGGCGCCGCGGTCCTGCGGGCGGTATAGGGACGTGTCCAGCGGGGTGGCGATCACATGGATTTCGCGGTCGCCGAACATCTGGCTCGCCCGCGTCGCAGCGCCGAGCCACCGGCTGGAACAGACGATCGTCGGCGCGAAAGATTTCCAAGCCTCTCGCTTGCGGCGCCAGGTCCAGCGGTCGAGGTCCGGCCCGCTGGCGCCCGGAGCGCGGTTCCCTGGCAAGTATCCCAGGCGGGGGCGCTCGAGTTCGGTGTAGTGCTCGGCTCCGCAGATAGGCCATTGATCATGGAACGTCCACACGACCGGCTTGCCGATCGCGGGCAGGTCCGCAACGCCAAGCAACTGGGGAATCCAGTGCAGGTGCACGATATCGGCGGTCGAGTCTCCGATGCCGGCGAGGCCGGGGCCCCTGCCCAGTGCGAGCGACCGGAATCCGGGCTCGCCGCTTTCCTGCAGCGCGAGCAAGCCGTTTTCGGCGCGCAGTTGCAGCCCGGCAAGGCGCCGGCGCAGCGCTCCGGGCAGGACCTTCACGCCCGGATTGGCGCCGGTGCCGTCCAGCACGATCATTTCGGAACGGCTGCCCGTGCGCGCGATGGCGCGATGGATGCGCACTGCGGAGCGTCCCGCCCCGGTATGCTCGTGCGTCGCGGCGTGCAGGACGTGCAAGGCGGGCCTCAGTACACGTTGCTGGAGAATACCGCGTGCGAAGCCGGCGCGAAGAACAGGTCCATCTGCCAGAGCGCGCCGTCGCGGGCGCGGTACATCGGATCGCAGAGGTCGATGCAGCGGAAACCGCGCTCGGCGAGGTACGCGCACATCTCGTGCGCGAGCAGCGTCTGCGGCGTCAGGCGGAAGTTGTAGCATTCGATCACCAGCAGCGCGGCGCGCGCAAGCATTCCGCCGGCGCCTTCGAGGATCGGCACTTCGTAGCCGTGAGTGTCGAGTTTTATCGCGTAAGGCCCGGCAAGCCCGCGTTCCGCCGCCAGGCTGTCCAGTCTGCGCACCGGTACGACGATCCCGTTCTTCTCGACGGGTGTATCCGAGGCCTGCCCGCCGAATAGTTCCGTCGCGTCGAAATACACTTGCCCGTCGCGGTTACCAGCGGCGCAGATCGCGTAGCTGAAGTCCGGATCCGCCGCCGTAGCGGCCAGGCCCGGTTCGTGTTCGGTGCGCGCCTCGACCATGAAATAGTGGGCTGGCGGGAGGATCTTGCGCGCCTTGCGCGACCAACGGCCGTCCGAGGCGCCGACGTCGATGAACGTCCGTATGTCCGGCCGGCGCGCAGCGCAGCGCGCGAGAGCTGCTTCCATCGTCGCAGGGTTGCGCGCGACGCCGCGCAATCGCGCAGCCGTCACGAGCCGCTCGCGTATCAGGTGCCTCAATCCCATTTGCCCGACTGCTGGTCGAACAGGTGTATGCCGCCGGGGTTCAGCGTCTTCTTCACCAGCGGCGGCGCGTACCACAGGAGCTTGTCCCAGGCGATGAGGGAAAGATCCACGACACCGGCCGCGACCGTCATGCTTCTCACCTCTTCGAGGTATGCCCGGTTGTTCTCCGACAGCTGGCCCGCGTGGAAGCGGAAACCGCCCAGGTGCGCCGATGCTATGTGCAGGTCCGCCGATCCGGCAAAGCAGAGCCAGAGATAGTAGTCGCCCGCCAGGCGCAGCCGGGCGAGCCGGTCGAGATCGACCCGCTCCATCAGTTCGCGCCGCCAGAACGTGGATTCCTGCTGGACGGCGGGGAGGAAGCGCCCGTACGCGCCGCAGCGGTGCAGGCGCTCGCGAAAGCGGTACGGAAGCACGAAGCGGACGGCGGCGCCGGATTCGGCGTAATCGACCGCGTAGCCCGTGAGCCACCGGCAGCGCATGTGCGCTGCCATCACCTCGAGCACGGCGGTGAACGCGTGCGGGTGGAAATAATCTCCCGCGTTCAGGTAGGCGACCACGTCGCCCGAGATGAGGCGCAGGCCGCGCGCCAGACCGTCGTACATTCCCTTGTCGGGCTGCGACAGAACGCGCAGGTGCGGATTTTCGAGGCGGCGCAGGATCTCGAGCGTGCCGTCGGTCGAGCCGCCATCGCAGACGATGTGCTCCAATTCACACTTGCCGCTGCGGAACGCCGATTGCGCAGCGACCGACGCGACCGTCTCCTCGATGTGCGCGGCCGCGTTCAGGCAGGGAGTGACTATGGAGAATTTCATCGAATATCCGCTATGCTCTTCGCCGAGCCCATGAAATGCAGCCATCCCCGGCCGGTCGATCAGCTTGACTTTATTCTAGTGCAGCCGCCACAGCGGGCCCAATGCGCGACCTGCTGAGCTTTTTCGCTCTAGAGCCCGTGCTCGTCGATGTCGGCGCCTCCGCCGGCCCGCCGCACATCTGGGCACCGATCGCCGCGAACTCGACCTACGTGGGATTTGATCCGGATGCTCGCGCGATGACCGATGCCGCGCAAGGCATCTACCGCAAGACCATCATCGTCAACGAGGCTGTCACCAGCGACAGCAACGTTGCGGAGGTGCGGTTTTACCTGACGCGGTCGCCGGTCTGTTCCAGCACGCTGGAGCCGGATGCGGCAGCGCTGTCCAACTACCACTTCCATGCGCTGTTCGAGACCGAGCGGGAAGCCATGGTGCGCGCCTCGACGCTCGACGCCATCCTCTTGCGCCTCGGACTGGGCCGGGTCGATTGGCTCAAATGCGATACGCAGGGCACCGACCTGCGCATTTTCAGGAGCCTTGGCGACAAGCTGCAGCGGGGTGTGCTGGCGCTCGATGTCGAGCCCGGCCTGATCGATGTCTACCGGGGCGAAGACCTGTTCGTCGACGCGCACAAGCACGCGGTCGCGAACGGGTTTTGGCTGTCGCGCCTCGACGTTCAAGGCGCAGTCCGGGTGCGCGACGCCTCGCTGCAGGCGGTGTTCCGGGGCGCGGAGGACCTCGCTGCGTGCGCGCGGCGGGCCATTCGCGGTTCGCCGGGCTGGTGCGAGGCGCGCTACCTTCGGACCGTGGAGTTCCTGGCCGAGTCGGACGCCGCGCGCGATCAATACGCGCTGCTCTGGCTGTTTTCCCTGCTGGACGACCAGCCGGGATTCGCGCTCGACGTCGCCCTGGATTATGAGCGCCGCTTCGGCGGCGACGCATGGAGCGAGCGCATGCGCAAGGAGGCGACGTTGCGGATCGTCCGCGGCCAGCGCTTCGCAGTGCTGACCCGCGCGAAGAGTTGGGTTCGACGCGTCGCGGGATGGCCGGCTTAGGCATGGGAGCCAGATGAAAATTGCGGTGCTTGGAGGCGACGGTTTCTGCGGCTGGCCCTGCGCGCTGAATCTCTCCGCGGGCGGCCACGACGTTGCCATCGTGGACAACCTGAGCCGCCGCGCAATCGATGCTGAATTGGGCGCCGGATCGCTCACCCCGATCGCGACGCTGGACGAGAGGCTCGAGGCGTGGCGGGAGGTCAGCGGCAGGACCATCGCTTGCGAGCAGTTCGACATCGCCGGGGATTACGGACGATTGCTCGGATTCCTGCGCGCGTACAAGCCGGCAGCGGTCGTTCACTATGCGGAGCAGCGCGCTGCGCCCTACTCGATGAAATCGGCGTCGCACAAGCGGTACACGGTGAACAACAATGTCAATGCGACGCATAATGTGCTTGCCGCGCTGGTCGAGGCCGGCGTGGACGCCCATCTGGTCCATCTCGGCACGATGGGGGTCTACGGCTACGGCGCCCAGCACGGAGCCACCGTCCCGGAAGGCTATTTGACAGTCGAGGTGCCGTTATCCGATGGCACGCGATTCCCGGCGCAGATCCTGCATCCCAGCGACCCCGGCAGCATCTATCACATGACCAAGGTTCTGGACCAGCACTTGTTCTACTTCTACAACAAGAACGACGGCGTGCGCGTGACGGACCTGCACCAGGGCGTCGTCTGGGGAACCAATACCGAACAGACCAACCGCGAGGCGCGCCTGATCAACCGCTTCGACTATGACGGCGAATACGGCACGGTGCTGAATCGTTTCCTGGTGCAGGCCGCGGTCGGGCACCCGTTGACCGTGTACGGCAGCGGCGGGCAGTCGCGCGCCTTCATCCATATTCGCGACTCCGTGCGTTGCGTGCAGCTCGCCCTGGAGAGCCCGCCCGCGGCCGGCAGCAAGGTTCGCATATTCAACCAGATGACCGAGGTTCACCGGGTGCGCGAGCTGGCGGAGAAGGTGTCCGCCCTGACCGGCGCGCCAATCCGCAACGTCGTCAATCCGCGCAAGGAGGCGCTGGAGAACGAACTGCGCGCGGAGCATCGCTTTCTGGCGGACCTCGGCTTGCAGCCGACCACGCTGGGCGCCGGCCTGATGGAAGAGATCGTCGCCGTCGCGCGCAAGTATGCCGATCGCTGCGACCAGAGCAAAATTCCCAGCGCATCGACGTGGAACATCGAGCGCGCGCGCGCGCTCGATGCGCGGAGCCCGTGAGCATTCCGCCAGCGCCGCTTCCCCCGGTCCTGGTCCTCGCCTGCAGGCGGCCCGAATTCACCGAGCGGTTGCTGCGATTCCTGGTGACCTCCGGAGTTCGCGATATCCACGTCGTAGTCGACGGAGCGAAGGCGTCTTCCAGGGATGCCGGCCTCGTCGAGCGCACCCGCGAGGTCGTGCGCAGCTTCGAGTTGCCGGAAAGCCAGCTGTTGCTGCGCGACGCGAACCTCGGCGGGCCCAGGGGCATACCCGAGGCGATCGACTGGTTTTTCGACCGACGCGAGCGGGGCATCATCCTGGAAGACGATCTGCTGCCCGATCCGTCGTTCCTGCGCTTTGCGGCCGAGTTGCTGCCGCTTTACGAACACGACCGCCGCGTCGCCGCCATCCACGGCTGGTCGAGCCAGTTGCGCACGCCGCCGCATTCCTACTATTTCAGCCGCTACGCCCCCGGCTGGGGCTGGGCGACCTGGGCTTCCCGATGGAAGGACTTCGACCGGGAAAGCCGGCTCTGGTTCGACGTGGATCACGTGCGGGTGCTGCGCGAACTGGCGGATGGCGACAAATCGTTTTTCGACTATTGGTCCAAGGTCCTGCACCGCGTCTACGTCGAAGGTACCCGGAACTGGGACTATCGCTGGCTGTTCACCAATTTCGTGCTGAATCGCCTGACGGCCACCGCAAGCGTCAACCTCGTGGAAAACACCGGCTTCGGCGAAGACGCCAGCAATACGGCATCGAAATCGATGCTGTTCTTCCTGTTGCCGAAGTCGTTGATGCAGTTTCCCCTCCGCCATCCGCCGGAAGTCAGGGCCGACGCGAAAGCCGACAGGCACGCGCACCGCGCCGTCTATCTGTGGCATCCCTGGATGCGGTTGCGCTACCGGTTGGCAGGCTACTGAGGCGATGGACTCGAAGCGCCAGCGAAGCGGCGGGGGTTGAACCGGGCATGCATGCAAGCATCGGGCACTACCTGCGCAATTCCGGGTGGCTACTAGCCGATCAGGCCTTGCGGGCGCTTTCCGGATTTGCAGTCGGCATCTATGTTGCCCGCTATCTGGGCAGCGAGTGGTACGGATCCCTGAATTATGCGGTCGCCTTCGTGGCGATTTTCAGCGCCATCGCAAGGCTCGGTCTTGACGCGGTCGTAATTCGCGGGCTGGTGGCGGATCCTGCGCAGCACGACATCCTGCTCGGCACGACGTTCTGGCTCCGGGCGGCCGCCGCTGTCCTGACCGTCGCGGCAATCGTCGTGTCCGTGCGCCTGGTCGACGAGAGCGCGGAAATCCAGATTTACGTGATCCTGATCGCCTGCGGCATCGTGGTGCAGACGATCGACGTGACGGATCTGGATTTCCAGGCCAAGGCGCTGTCGAAATATTCCTCGCTGTGCCGGATGGCGCAGACCGTGGCATCCGCTTTTGCGCGGCTGGCGCTGGTCTACATGGAGGCTCCGCTCGTCGCGTTCGTTGCGATGTCGCTGATTGATCAGTTCGTGTTCGCCGCTGCGCTGATCGTGGCGTACCGGCGGCACGGCGCTTTCCTGTTCCTGCGGCATTTCGATCGGCGCATGGCGCGCAGCCTGCTTGCTTCCGCCATGCCCCTGTTTGTTTCGAGCATCATGGCCGGCGTCTACTACCGCCTCGACCACGTGATCGTCATGGACCAGCTCGGCAGCAGGGCCGTCGGCATCTATTCGGCGGGCCTCAGATTGACCGAAGCCCTGTATGTCATTCCCGTCGCGGTCACCACGGCCTTCTTCCCGGCGCTGCTCGCTGCCCGCGGGACCGGCAGGCCGTATGAGGCGCTGCTGTCGGGCCTCTACAAGGGATTGCTGACATTTGCGCTGGTCACGGCGATTGTCGTGTCGGCGGGGTCTGCGCGCATCGTGCACGTCCTTTTTGGCGCGGATTTTGCGGATGCGGGCGCCGTGCTCGCGGTGCACGCCTGGATCCTGGTCCCGCTGTGCTTTTCTTCCGTTTTGGGAAGATGGCTGGTGGCCGAGGGATTGCAGGATCTGATGCCGCGCATGGCGTTTGCGGCGCTCGCAACGAACATTGCTTCGATTCTGTTGCTGGCGCCCCTGCTGGGCGTGGTTGGGGTCGCGGTTGCCGCGGTGGTGACGCAGCTGGTGCCTATAGCCCTGTACCTTTCTCTCTACCCGCGGTTGCGCACCCATCTTCGGCGCACGCTGCTGTCGGCGCCATGAACTCCCGCAACGAGGAGCAGGACCTGGCCGCGCTCTGGCGCGAGGCCTACGCGAAGGGCGACCACGCCGGCATCGTGCCCAGGTTGCGCCTGGCGGTGGCGGAGGATGCCGGCGACGCAGGCCTGCACTACATGCTCGGCTGCTCGCTGCTCGCGCTCGGGCAGGCGGCGGAGGCGGTCGCGGCGCTGGGCGAGGCGGCGCGCCTCGAGCCCGCAAGCCAGGAGGCCCAATTCCAGCTGGGCGTCGCGCTGCAGGCGGCCGGGCGCCGCGGCGAGGCCCTCGGGCGCTACCGCGAAGCGCTGCGGCTGCACGTACGCGGCGAAGCGCTACCCGGCGCGCTGGCGCGGCAGGGGCCGCGGGTGCCGGTACCGCGCACGACTCTGTGCTGCGTGGACTGCCGCAACCACGAGCTTGCGCTTTCGGCCCTGCGCCGTTCGATGGCCCAGTGCGCCTTCGAACGCGTGGTGTTTTTCACCGATCGCCGCGTGGACCAGCCGGGCATCGAGGTAGTGGTGATTCCGGACATCGCCTCCATCGGCGACTACAGCCGATTCATGGCGAAGGCCTTGGGCGGGTACATCGAGAGCGATTTCGCCCTCGTCGTGCAGTACGACGGCTATGTGCTGAATGGCAGGCGCTGGGAGGCGGCTTTCCAGAACTACGATTACGTGGGTGCGCCCTGGGGCCGGGCCAGCGGCGTGGGCAACGGCGGATTCTCGCTGCGCTCGCGGCGTCTGCTGCAGGCCCTGCGCGACCCGCGCATCGCCGAGCTTGTGCCGGAGGACATCGCCATCTGCGAGACTTACCGGGACCTGCTCGAAGGCGAATACGGGCTGCGCTTCGCGCCGCCCGCAGTGGCCGCGCGCTTTTCCTTTGAAACGCTGCCGCCGCCGGCACCGACGCTCGGCTTCCACGGACTCACGCACCTCGTGCGGATCGTCGACATGGACGAGACGGAACTGGCGGGCTACAAGCCCGCGCCCATGACCACGTACGTGCAAAGCTGAGCTATTCGCCGCGCAGCGCCGGCGTGTCGCGGCTGATGACCGAAGGTTTCCGGTCGGCGATTGCCGGCCAGCCGTCACGGTAGAGCAGCAGGTCGAGGAGCATCACGCGCTTGCGGTCCTGTTCTCCGGCGCGCGTCGCGTGGTAGAGGAGCCAATCCCGCTCGCGGCCGTCCACGGCGATGCTGACGTGACCGGGGGCGAGCCATGCGCCGCTGGCTTCGAGGATGGGTTCGCTTTTTTCCTCGAACGGCCCGAGAGGATCGTGCGCGCGCGCCACCATCACCGCGTAGTCCGGCTCGCGGGCGCAGCAGCGATCGCCGGAATAGAAGAGGAAATAGCTGCCGTGCCGATAGATCACCCAGGCGCCCTCGACGAGCGAGCGATAGCGCTGCGAGGAATCCGGGAAAATCAGGTTGCGCGGCGCGCTGCCGGGCAGAAAGGCCATGCGGTTCGCGGCGAGCTCCTGTACCTTGATCGGCTTCGAGCCTGAACCCCAGTAGAGCAGCCGCTTGCCCGTTTGCGGGTCGTCGAATGCCATCGGGTCGATATGCTCGATGCCTTCGCCGCACAGCAACGGCTTGCCCGAGTCCGTGAACGGGCCGGCGGCGGCATCAGCCGTGGCCACGCCCAGGCATTTCCCCGACGCATCGTCCGGCTCCGCCGAGTAGTACATGAAGTACCGATTCTGCGAGCTGTCGAATATGACGTGGGGTGCCCAGAACGCCTGTTTCGCGGCCGCCCAGCGGGGCTTGGCGGGCAGTGCGTCCCCGAGGTGCTCCCATTGGATCAGGTCCCGCGAGCGCGCCACCTGGATGTTGAAGTTCCTTTCTCCGGACGCGCTCCGCGTCGCGTAGGCGTAATACCAGCCATGAGCGACGCGCAATACCGCCGGGTCCGGAAAATTCTCGTCTAGGACGGGATTCGAATAGCCGGCGCTTGCGCGGTTCCATCCCCCTTCCGGAACCGTCGCACAGGCCGCGAGGACGAGCACGAGCGATGCGACCGATTTCCGCATGCGCAGCTGTCCGGCTACTTGGTCCTTGTGGTGCGCCGGTAGTGTCCCGACTTGCCGCCGCGCTTCTCCTCGAGCTGCAGGCTGCCGATGACCATGCCCCGGTCGACGGCCTTCACCATGTCGTAGATCGTCAGCAGGCCGACGGCCACGGCGGTCAGCGCTTCCATTTCGACTCCGGTGCGGCCGCGGCATTCCACGGTGGCTAGCAGCGCAATCTGGCTGCGCGCGGCGTCGAAGCGGTATTCGATGGCCACGCGCGTGATGGGAATGGGATGCGCGAGCGGCACCAGTTCGGCGGTGCGCTTCGCGGCCTGGATCGCGGCGATCCTCGCGACGCCGAGCACGTCGCCCTTGGCGGCGCCGCCTTCGACCACCGTGCGGAAGGTCGCCGGGCGCATCGAGATGCGGCCCGATGCGACTGCGACGCGATGCGTTTCTCCCTTGGCGCCGACGTCCACCATGTGGGCGCTGCCTTTCCTGTCGAAATGTGTCAGCTGCGGCGCGAGCTTCAGGGAGAGTTTGCGTGCCACTGCAGGCTCCAGGAGGAGGGAACTCAGGGGTCGGGACGGTATCATAACCGCATGAAGTTTCTCGCCTGGATGCTGCTCGCATCCCTGGTCTGCGCGCCGCGCGCTTTTGCCCAGACTGCGTCCGAGCCGCGCTTCGGGCAAGTACCGCCTGCGCCGCTCATGCCGCCTGCGCCTTCGCTGGTGCTGCAGCCCGCGCCCCTGCCGGACCTGGGCGACGCCAGCATGGCCGACCTGTCGCCGAAGAACGAGCGGCGCCTGGGCGAATCGGTGATGCGCGAAATCCGCCGTGACCCGCAGTACCTGGACGACCCCGAGGTCGCGGAATACCTGAACACCTTGGGCGGTTCGCTGGTCGCCGTCGCCCCGGGCGCGCGCCAGGACTTCGAGTTCTTCGCCCTTCGCGACCCGACGATCAACGCTTTCGCGCTGCCCGGCGGCTTCATCGGCGTGCACAGCGGGCTGATCACGATGTCGGATACCGAGTCCGAACTGGCATCCGTGCTGGCGCACGAAATCGCCCACGTCACGCAGCACCACATCGCGCGCCAGATCGGCATCCAGAAGAAGATGCAGGTACCGATGATGATCGCGATGGCGGCGGCCATCCTGCTCGGGCGTTCGCGGCCGGACCTGGCGACCGGCGCGACGGCCGCCGTGCAGGGCAGCGCGATCCAGTCGCAGCTCAGCTTCAGCCGCGACTTCGAGCGCGAAGCCGACCGGCTCGGATTCCAGACCCTGGCCGCATCGAACTTCGACGTGCGCGCAATGGCCGATTTCTTCGAAAAATTGCAGCGCGCCACGCGCCTGATGGACAGCGGCGGCATGCCGCCCTACCTGCGCACCCACCCGGTAACGACCGAACGCATCTCGGATGCGCAGGCGCGTGCGCAGGGCATGCCGTACCGGCCGCATGTCGACTCCCTGGAGTACCACCTGGTGCGCGCCAAGCTGCGCGCCGAAGCGCTCGATCCCGTCGAGGCGGTGAAGACGTTCACCAGCGCGGTCAGCGACCGGCGCTATGCCAACGAGCCCGGCGCGCGCTACGGCCTGGCCGTCGCCTACTTCCGCGCCAAGGACTACAAGCGCTCGGAGGCGGAGATCGCGCGGCTGCGCACTGAAAAGGTCGACAGCCCGATGGTCGACCTGCTTGCGGCCCGCGTGCGCCAGGCGCAGAACGACTCCGCCGGCGCGCTGGCGCTGCTCAAGGCCGCGCAGGCGCGCTATCCGTACCACCGTTCCGTCCTGTACGCGCTGCTCGCCGAGTTGCAGGAACTCGGGCGTTACGACGAGGTGCTGGCGGCGCTGTCCGAGCCGCTGCGCCTCTATCCGAGCGACCCGAAGCTGCACGAGGCCCGCGCCAAGGCCTACGCCGGGCAGGGCAAGCGCCTGCTGCAGCATCAGGCGCAGGCCGAGGTCTACAAGCTGCAGGGCAACCTCACCGGCGCGATCGAGCAGCTGCAGTTCGCGCAAAGCGCCGGCGACGGCAACTTCTACGACCTGTCGGTGGTGGACGCGCGCATCAAGGAACTGCGCGCCGAGCAGGTCCGGGAATCCGATGAAGAAAAGAAAAATCGCTGAGGATCAGGTTTTCGGCGGTTCAAAGTAGGCTTCGTACAGGAGGTCGAAGGTCTTTTCCGCCTCGGCCAGGAACTGGTCGTCGTTGCTCGCCCGGCGCGCCGCCCCCTGCAGCAGCGTCTGAACGCCGGCGGCTTCCGGCACCAGAGCTTCGCGCACCTCCAGGTAATGCACGATGCCGCCGATTTTCGCCAGCGCCGCGTCCTTCGCCAGGTCGAAGCGCTGCAGCAAAACCTCGAAGGTCACTTGCGTGGCGCTGTTGCCGAAGCGCGCCCCCTCGAACGCGAAGCCGACCGCGCTGGCGGGGCAGGGTTGCGCCTTGTCGAGCCAGAGCACGCTGCCCTCGGGGTCGACGAAGCGCCGGATCAGCCAGCCGCAGGCGAGCCGGTCGGCCCAGGGCGGGCGGCGCGTCGCCCAGACGCAGCGCTGGAAGGTCTCGCCGGTCCTGGCGGCATCCTGCGCGCGCGTGGGAAAGAGCAGCTTGTGCACCGCGGCCTCGCCCGCCGCAAGCGCGCTTTTGGCGCGTTCCTGCACCTCGCTCGGAAAGAAGTCGAGCGCGCTGATCGCGTCCAGCTCGCGGCGCTGCTTGTTCAGCACGCGCGCGATCGCGCTCGGGTCGGCAATGCCGTAGCCGACCTTGAGGCTGTTGACGATCTTGATCAGCTCCGTGTAGCGCGCTGAACGGTCGAACAGGCTGCGAAATGCATTTTGCTGCGCCTCGGAGGCCGGCGCGACCTGCAATACCTGCGCGCTGCCGGCGCCCTTGACGATGTAGTCCGAGAGGTGCTCCAGTCCCTGGCGGCAGGCCGCGGTGTCGGGTAGCAGGTAGGCGCCTTCGCGCATCACCGCCGCGCCGAGTGATTCCAGCGTGCGCAGCATTCGCATGCGCGCGGCCGCGTCCTCGGTCGGCAGGCTCGCAATCAGCAGGAGCCAGCGTCCATGCTCGGCCGGCGGCGTTTTGCTCATCGGATTGATGATAGCCCAGCCCCCCTGCTGCAAGTAAGATGGGTTCCATGAATGCCGAAGTAAAAACCACCACCTGCTACATGTGCGCCTGCCGTTGCGGAATCCGCGTGCACCTGAAGGACGGCGACATCCGCTACATCGACGGCAATCCGGCGCACCCGCTCAACAAGGGCGTGATCTGCGCCAAGGGCGCGAGCGGCATCATGAAGCAGAAGTCGCCCGCCCGCCTGACCCGTCCTCTAAGAAGAAAGAAGGGCAGTGAAAGGGGGGCGGGTGAATTCGAACCGATTTCATGGGCCGAGGCGTTTTCCCTGCTCGAGGCCAGGCTGAGGAAGATCAGGGCGGAAGATCCGAGGAAATTCGCGTTCTTCACCGGCCGCGACCAGATGCAGGCGCTGACGGGTCTGTTCGCACGCCAGTTCGGCACGCCCAATTACGCCGCCCACGGCGGCTTTTGCTCGGTAAACATGGCCGCCGGCATGATCTACACCATCGGCGGCTCGTTCTGGGAGTTCGGCGGACCGGACCTCGAGCGCGCGAAGCTGTTCGTGATGATCGGCACCGCCGAGGACCACCACTCCAATCCGCTGAAGATCGCGATTGCGAAGTTCAAGCGCGCGGGCGGACGCTTCGTCTCCATCAATCCGGTGCGCACCGGCTACTCGGCGATCGCCGACGAGTGGATCCCGATCAGGCCGGGCACGGACGGCGCGCTGATGATGGCGCTGTGTCACGAATTGGTGCGCCTCGACCTCTGCGACCGGGATTTCCTCGCGCAATACACCAACGCGGGCTACCTAGTGAACGTGGATACGGCGAGCGGCGACGAGGGCCTGTTCGCCTGCGCCAATGCGGAAGACAAGACCAATCCCTTCCGCCGGCACGACCAGCTGTGGTGGGACCGGCTTGCCAATCGTGCGGTGGCGAACCACAGCGAAGGCGCGGATCCGGCGCTGGAGGGCGAATACCGCCTGGTGGACGGCACGCCGGTCAAGCCGGCATACCAGCTGCTGCGCGACCGGCTGGACGAATGCACGCCGGAATGGGCTTCGGAAATCACCGGCATCCCGGCGGACAGGATCCGCGCACTGGCCCGCGAGATGGGCGTCGTCGCGCGCAGGGACAGCTTCGAGCTGCCGATCGCCTGGACCGACAGCTGGGGCCGCAAACATGCGACAGTGCGCGGCAACCCGGTGGCCTTCCACGCCATGCGCGGCATGGCGGCGCACTCCAACGGCTTCCAGTCGGTCCGCGCGCTATCGGTCCTGATGTCGCTGCTCGGCACCATCGACCGGCCCGGCGGGTTCCGGCACAAGGCGCCGTTCCCGCGCGGCACGCCGCCCGTGTACTCCCGTATTCCGAACAGCCCGGATGCGGTGCAGCCGAACAAGCCTCTGGCAGGGGCGCCGCTCGGCTTCCCGGCCGGGCCCGAGGACCTGTTCATCGATGCCGAGGGCGGGCCGGTGCGCATCGACAAGGCATTTTCCTGGGAATACCCGCTGGCGGTGCACGGAATGATGCACAACGTCATCGGCAACGCCTGGCGCGGGGATCCCTACCGCATCGACACACTGATGATTTTCATGGCGAACATGGCCTGGAACTCGAGCATGGGCAGCGCGGAAGCGCGGCGCATGCTGAACGACAAGGATGCGGACGGCGAATACAAGATCCCTTTCCTGGTGGTCTGCGACGCCTTCCAGTCCGAGACGACCGCGTTTGCCGACCTGGTACTGCCGGATACCACGTACCTCGAGCGCCACGACGTCATGTCGCTGCTCGACCGGCCGATCTCCGATTTCGACGGCCCGATCGATTCGGTGCGCGTGCCGGTGGTGCCTCCGCTCGGGGAATGCAGGCCTTTCCAGGACGTGCTGGTGGAACTGGCGGGGCGGCTCGGATTGCCGGCATTCGTCAATGCCGACGGCACGAGGAAATTCAAAAGCTATGCCGACTTCGTCGTCAACTTCGAGACCGAGCCGGGCTCGGGGCAAGGCTTCCTGATGGGCTGGCGCGGCAAGCGTGGTGACAAGGCGCTGGTCGGCGAGGCGAACCCGGACCAGTGGGAGATGTACGCGAAAAACAATTGCGTGCACCATCATCCGATGCCGGAGTCGCTGCAGTACATGCGCAACTGGAACCAGGGCTACCACGAGTGGGCGCAGCAGATGAAGCTGCGCCGCCATCCCGACCCGATCATGATCCAGATCTACGCCGAGGTGCTGCAGCGCTTCCGCCTCGCTGCGAAGGGCAAGGGCCCTTCGGCGCGGCGGCCGCCGCCGCACCTGCGCACGAGGGTGGAAACATTCTTTGACCCTTTGCCCTTTTTCTATCTTCCCTTGGAAGTGCAATGCAGTGAAAAAGAAAAATACCCGCTGTCCGCAATCACCCAGCGGCCGATGGCGATGTACCACTCCTGGGATTCGCAGAACGCCTGGCTGCGGCAGATCCACACGCACAACTATCTCTTCGTGAACCCGGAGACCGCGCGCGCGCAGCGCATCGCCGACGGCGGCTGGATGCAGGTGGAATCGCCCTGGGGCAGGCTGCGCTGCATGGCGCGCTACAGCGAGGCCGTCGAACCCGGCACCGTGTGGACCTGGAACGCCATCGGCAAGTCGCCGGGCGCCTGGGGACTCGAGCCCGACGCGAACGAATTCACCAAAGGATTCATCCTGAATTCGCTCATCTCCGACCGCCTGCCCGGGCCCGGCAACGGAATCTCCAACTCCGACCCCGTCACCGGCCAGGCCGGCTGGTACGACGTGCGCGTGAGGATTTCCCGCGCATGACGACGAAGCAACTTGCGCTCGTCATCGACCTGAACGTCTGCGTCGGCTGCCACGCCTGCGTGACCAGCTGCAAGGAATGGAACGACGGCGGCAGCGCGGGACCGCTAAGCGACGTGAATCCCTATGGCAAGGATCCGGCCGGCACGTTCTTCAATCGCGTGCAGACCTTCGAGGTCGGGGAGTTTCCCGCTACCGAGACGGTGCATTTCCCCAAGTCCTGCCTGCACTGCGAGGAGCCGCCCTGCGTGCCGGTGTGCCCGACCGGCGCCTCCTACAAGCGCGCCGAGGACGGCATCGTGCTGGTGGACTACGACAAGTGCATCGGCTGCGGTTATTGCGCCTGGGCCTGCCCCTACGGCGCGCGCGAGCTCGACCCACGCGAGAAGGTGATGAAGAAGTGCACGCTCTGCGTCGACCGCATCTACGACGAACTGCTGCCGCCGCAGGACCGCCAGCCGGCCTGCGTGATGGCCTGCCCGACCAATGCGCGCCTGTTCGGCGACGTGCACGATCCCGAGTCGGTCGTATCGAAGGCGATCCGCGAGCGCGGCGGCTATGCGCTGATGCCTGAATGGGAAACCCGGCCCGCCAACCAGTACCTGCCGAGGCGCAAGAACGAGTTCAAGGAATGAGGCCCGCCTGGTCCGTCATCCTGCTGACTACCCTGGCTGGCGCGGGGCAAGGTTTGTTTCTCGTTGTTTTCCTGTTGGACGTTTCGACGGCTCTGCCGCCGGGTTTCGCGCTCGTCGCGTGCGGAGTTTCGCTTCTGCTCCTGGTCTGCGGATTGGCGGCTTCGTTCTTCCATCTCGGGCGCCCGGAGCGCGCGTGGCGCGCGGCGTCGCAATGGCGCACCTCCTGGCTTTCCCGTGAAGTGATCGTGCTGCCTGCCTTCATGGGAATGGTTTTTCTCTACGGATTGCTTCATTTCGCGCAAAGCGAAAGACAGACCACCCTGATCGCGGGCGCCGCGGCCGCGGCGTTGTGCCTGGCCCTATTCGTTTGTACCGGGATGATTTACGCCTGCCTCAAGTTCCTGCAGGAGTGGAACTCGCCGCTGACGCTGGTCAATTTCCTGCTGCTCGGCCTGGCCTCCGGCTTTACGCTCTCCGCGCTGCTCGCGGCGCTCGCCTGGCCGCAGGCCGTCGGAGCGCTCGCGCTCGGCGCTTTTTTCATCGGCGCCGTTGCCTGGCTCTCGCGCTGCGCCTCGCTGGTACGCAACGCGCTGCTGCGGCCGAAGTCCACGGCAGCGACGGCGATCGGCATCAGGCACCCGCGCATCGTGCAGAAAGCGCAAGGCTTCATGGGCGGCTCGTTCAACACGCGCGAGTTCTTCCATGGCCGGCCGGATATCGTCGTTCGAGCGACGCGCTGGAGCTTCCTGCTGCTCGTGTTCCCCGTGCCGGGCTGGCTGCTCGGCTGGGGCGGCGGCTCTCTCGCCGTGCTGGCCGCTGCGTTCGCGCTGCAATTCGCGGGCCTGCTCGCGGAGCGCTGGTATTTCTTCGCCGAGGCGCGGCACCCGCAGAACATCTACTACCAGTCGATGGCGTGATAAATTAGAACGGCCATGCAGCACGACAAGGAAATCGACACGCGCGGGCTGAATTGCCCGCTGCCGATCCTGCGCACCAAGAAGGCGCTTGCCGACGTCAAATCGGGACAGGTGCTGAAGATCGTCTCCACCGATCCGGGCTCGGTGAAGGACTTCGAGACTTTCGCGAAGCAGACCGGACATGCGCTGCTGTCGCACGCCGAAACAAAAGGCGAGTTCACCTTCCTGATGCGGAAAAAATAGCGCCATGGCGCTCGCCGCGCGCTGGATCCGGCTGCATCCTGCCAGCCTGCCCGCGATGCGGTCCGCCTGCGCCGCCTTCGCCTGCATGCAGCCGTCCGATGCGTCTCCGGCCGCGCTTTGGGCGGGAATCGAGGGCGGTCGGCACGCGTTTGCGATCGTCGCGCCGCTGAAACACTTGCCCGGGCGGCAGACCCGCTGGCGCTCCTGGGCGCTTGCGCCGCTGGTCGCCACGTACCGGCAGCGCGGCCTGAGCGCCTACTTCGATGCCGACCGGATCTGCCTTAGCGGCCAGCCAATCACCGGCGTCAGCGCCGAAGAGGTCGGCGCCTGCGCGCTCGTGCTCGCGGATTTCACCGCCTGGGGCACGGAGTTCATGGACACGCTGCGCCTTCGCGTCGAAGCGCAGTACGGCTGGCAATTCGATTCCGCCTGGCCGACCGAGGCGGAGCGCTCCGCCATCGAAGTCAGCTAGCAGCCATCATGCGGATACCTTGGTTACGCCAGCGAATCCCAGTAGCGTGCGATTCTCGCGCGCATGGCCGCGTCCGGCATCGCGCCGCGGCCGGCCTGCAGGTTGTCGAGCATGTAGGCGGGCTTGTCGGTGCCGGGGATGACTGCCGTCACGGCCGGGTGCGACAGGATGAACTTGAGGAAGAGCTGCGCCCAGGTGCGCGCACCGAATTCCGCAGCGAAGTCGGGCAGGGGTCGGTTGGCCGCCTTGCGGAACAGCGAGTTGCGCCCGAAAGGCAGGTTGGTCAGCACTGCGGCGCCCGCGTCGCGCGCGGCCGGCAACAGCCGCTCTTCCGCCTCGCAGTCGCCGAGCGAATAATTGACCTGGAAGAAATCGGGGCGCTCGCGCGCCACCACCTTCTCCATGGCCGCGTACTGGCGGACGGAACTGGTGGTCACGCCGGTGTACCGGCATAGCCCTTGCCGCTTCCACTCGTGCAGGAGGCCGAAGTCGTAGCCGGGATCGCCGACGTTCCAGGCCTGCATGAGGTCCACGTGGCCGGTCTTCAGGCGCCGCAGCGAGGTGCGCATGGATTCCTCGGCCGACGCACGATCCGCGCCGGAGGGAAACTTGGTCGCGAGAAACAGCTTGTCTCGCACGCCTAGGTCCGCGGCGACATCCCCGACCCGCTCCTCGGCGCGCCCGTAGGCCGAGGCCGTGTCGATCAGGCTGCCGCCGCCCGCGACCAGCGCCTGGATCACCTGGCGCCGCTCGGCGAACTTCTGCGCGTCGTTCTCGAAATCGAAAATGATCGCCGTGCCGATGCCGACGACCGGCAGCCGCTCGCCCGAGCTGGGGATGGGCCGCGTGGCGATCGGCTCGTCTGCGGCGCCGGCAGAGCGGAAGACAGGCACCGCTGCCGCGAGCGCCGTTCCTGCCAACGCCTTCAGCGTGAACCGTCGTCCGTGTCGAATTCGATTGTCCATGCGGCTATTTTGCAGGAAGACTGGAGCCAACCGAATCTGACAGGCGAGAAAGCGAATTTGGCAGGGGCGTGTGAGAAGAACCAGCCTGCGAAGAAGATGCACAATATCTGCCTCCGACCCCAAACGGATCTCTTCCGAAACGAACTATTGGCGACACAGGTGTCAACCGAGCACCATCACGCGACGTCTGTGTCGCTTCCTCCGGAGTCGGCGATTGCCAAGGCCTACGCATCGATGAATCTTGCCGACGCTTACTCGATCGAGCTTCCCGTCGGAGCGTCGACCAATCCCGAATTGCTGGCGAGGTTCATCTTCGCTCACCAGGCGCCCTGGATCGGCGCCCTTACCGCGATTCGAGACGCGCTCGTAGCCGGTTTCGGCCTCAAGACAGCTAGGCGCCTCGCATCGCTGAGCGCGGAGGGCGGGGCGGGCCGACTTGGCATCTTTAAGATCTACAGCACAAGTCCAACTGAAGTTGTTCTCGGAGAAGACGACAAGCACCTGGACTTCAGGCTCTCCGTTCTGTGTTCCGGTCAGTCGTTGCCGGGAGCCAAACGTCGTTTGATTCTGTCGACCGTTGTTCATTGCCACAATCGCTTGGGTCGTCTCTATATTTTCCTCATTGCGCCGTTTCACCGCCTGGTCGTTCAATCCAGTCTTCACAGCGCGGCACGGGTCGGCTGGCCGCCGGCGACGGAGCCCACAGGGTCTACGAAGAACCCATAGCTAATCCTGCTTACGCGGCGAGCTTGCCGAGTTGCTGGCGCAATTTGGCGAGCGTCGCTTCGAACCCCGCCAGTCGCGCGCGCTCCTGTTCCACTACCTTGGCCGGCGCGCGGTCGACGAAGGACGCGTTGGCGAGCTTGGCGTTGGCCTTCACGACTTCGCCCTCCAGGCGCGCGATTTCCTTGCCCAGCCGCTCGCGCTCCTTCCGCGGGTCGACTTCGACGTGCGGCATCAGGCGGTGCGGTCCGACGATCGCGACCGGCGAATCGGAATCCGGCAGGGCCTGGTTGCGCAGTTCCGAAACGCGCAGGAGGCTGGTCGCGGCGCTCACGGTCGCCGCGGACAGGTCTCCCGAAATGTAGAAGACGACCCGGTCCTTGGGCGGGATTTTCATCTCGCTGCGCAGGTTCCGGCCCGCGTTGACGATCTGCTTCGCAAGCGCCACTTCTCTTTCCGCCGCCTCGTCGATTTTATCCGGCTGGCTCTTCGGGTAGGGCGAGAGCATCACGGTCGGCCCCTTCTTTCCCGCGAGCGGCGCCACGTCCTGCCACAGTTCTTCGGTGATGAACGGGATCACCGGATGAGCGAGGCGCAGCACCGTCTCGAGCACGCGCACGAGAGTCCGGCGCGTGCCGCGCTGCTGCGCGTCGTTGCCCTTCGCCAGCTGCTCCTTGGCGATCTCCAGGTACCAGTCGCAATACTCGTCCCAGACGAAGCGGTAGATCGCGGCGGCAATATTGTCGAAGCGGTATTCGGCAAAGCCTTTCTCGACCTCCGCCTCGGCGCGCTGCAGGGTGCTGACGATCCACTTGTCCCAGGTGGAGAGCTCGACGGGCTTCGATCCCTCCGTGCCGCAGTCCTGCCCCTCGGTGTTCATCAGCACGAAGCGCGTCGCGTTCCAGAGCTTGTTGCAGAAATTGCGGTAGCCCTCGCAGCGGCCGAGGTCGAAGTTGAGCGTGATCGAGAAGCTCGCCAGCGAGGCGAAGGTGAAGCGCACCGCGTCGGCGCCGTAGGCTGCGATGCCGTTGGGGTAGTGGCCCTTGATGTACGCCTCGACCTTCTTCCGGTGTTCCTCCAGCAGCAGCCCGGTGGTGGACTTCTTCATCAGGGAAGCGAAATCGATGCCGTCGATGAGGTCGAGCGGGTCGATGGTGTTGCCCTTCGACTTCGACATTTTCTCGCCCTCGGCGTCGCGCACGATGGCGTTGATGTAGACGTCGCGGAACGGCACCTTGCCGGTGAAGTGGCGAGACATCATGATCATGCGCGCCACCCAGAAGAAAATGATGTCGTTGCCGGTGACCAGCACGCTCGAGGGCAGGAACAGTTCCAGGTCCTTCGTCTGCCGCGGCCAGCCGAGCGAGCTGAACGGCACCAGCTGCGAGGAGAACCAGGTGTCGAACACGTCCGGGTCGCGCGTCAGCTTCCTGCCGCCGGCTTTTTTCCGGGCTTCCTCTTCCGTGCGTGCAACGTAGACCGTGCCGTCCTCGCTGTACCAGGCGGGAATCTGGTGGCCCCACCAGAGCTGGCGCGAAATGCACCAGTCCTGGATGTTTTCCAGCCAGTGGTTGTAGGTGGCGGTCCAGTGCTCGGGCACGAACTTCACTTCGCCGCGCTTCACAACCTCCAGCCCGTCCTTCGCGAGGCCCTCCATCTTCAGGAACCACTGGTCGGTGAGCATCGGCTCCACGATCGCGCCGCTGCGGCCGGAGCGCGGCACGCGCAGCTTGTAGGGCTTCTCCGAAACCAGGAGATTTTCCTTCTGCAAATCCGCGAGGATCTTCTTGCGGGCGGCGAACCGGTCGAGGCCGTCGTAGGCGGTGCCGCCGGTGATTTTCGCGTCCAGCGTCAGGATCTGGATCATCGGCAGCTTGTGCCGCTGCGCCACCGCATAGTCGTTGAAGTCGTGCGCCGGCGTGATTTTCACGCAGCCGGTGCCGAACTCGCGGTCCACATAGTCGTCGGCGACGACCGGAATCCTGCGGCCGGTCAGAGGCAGCGCGACCTGCTTGCCGACGAACGTCGCGTAGCGTTCGTCCTTCGGGTTCACCGCCACGGCGACGTCGCCCAGCATGGTTTCCGGCCGCGTGGTCGCCACCGTGAGGCTGAAGCCTTCGCCGGGATAGCGGATTTCCCAGATCTTCCCGTTCTCTTCCTCGCTATCCACCTCCAGGTCGGAGACCGCGGTGCCGAGCTGCGGGTCCCAGTTGACCAAGCGCTTGCCGCGGTAGATGAGGCCTTGCTCGTGCAGCCGGACGAAGACCTCGACGACCGCCTGCGACATCTTCGCGTCCATCGTGAAGTAGCCGGCCTTGTCACCTTCGGTATCGGCGTACTGCCAGTTCGCGGAGGCGCCGAGCCGGCGCATCTGGCGCGTGATGGTGGCGCCCGAGGCCTTCTTCCATTCCCAGACGCGCTTTACGAAGCCGTCGCGGCCGAGGTCGCGCTTGCCCTTGCCCTGTTCCTGCAGCTGGCGCTCGACGAGGATTTCCGTGGCGATGCCGGCATGGTCGGTGCCCACCACCCAGTTGGTGTTGTCGCCGCGCATGCGGTGGTAGCGGATCAGCGCGTCCATCAGCGTCTGCTGGAACGCATGGCCCATGTGCAGCGTGCCGGTGACGTTCGGCGGCGGCAACTGGATGCAGTAGGCGGGTGCCTTGCTGTCCGTGCCGGCGGAAAACCAGCCGCTGGATTCCCAACGCGCATACCAGCGGCTCTCGACCGCCTGCGGATCGAAGCTCTTGTCCAGCGCCATGCTAAGGCTTGGGATTGGCCTTGCGTGCCGCGAGCGCGTGCTCCACGGCATCGCGTACCGAGCGGCGCAGCTGCTTTTCCAGCTCCGAGCGCAGGGCGGCGATCTGCTTGTTCAGTTCGGGGATCAGGCGCACCACCAGCACGCGCTCGATGTCGGCCGCGAGCGCCTCGTCGCGTGCCGCGGCGGCGGCCGCCTCGGCCGGATCGTGCTCGACGATTTCGGTCAGCAGCGGCACTTCTTCGACCGCGCGCAGCGAGTCCTCCTGCTGGCGCTTGATCAGCTGGTCGACGCGCGCGATCAGCTGGTTGGGATCGCGTACGTCGCTCACGACGCGCCCTTCGCGAGGTCGTGGTTGCTGATCGCGTAGCCGCGGTCGCGGTAGAACTTGAAGCGCGCGCGCCCGGCATGCCGCTCTTCGTCGGCCTGCGCCACGATTTCCAGCAGGCGCTCATGGCGTTCAAAAAACGGCGGGCATTCGGAAGAGAGATTCAATAGGACTTCGCAGGCGGCGCCGGGCGGCGTTTCGTCCACGGCGATCAGCAGCGGCGTGTCCGCGGCCAGTGGATCGTGCGCCGCGCAGTGCGGCAGGAAGGAGACCGCCTGCGCGGTCCAGAGCAACCTGTCGATCCTTTGCGCGATTTCAGGCTGCGGCGCGTAGATCAGCACGCGGTTCTTCTTCTGCAGCGCCTTGCCGGCCAGCCGGCAGGCGACTGTCAGCCGATCCTCCGCGTTAAAGTAAAAATCGATAGACGTCACAGCTCTACTTGCGGCCTGCCTTGCGCAGCGCAAGGCGCACCAGCAGCGGCACCGGGCGCCCGGTCGAGCCCTTGTCGCGCCCGCTGCGCCAGGCCGTGCCGGCGATGTCCAGGTGCGCCCACCTGAGCTTGCGCGTGAAGCGCGCGAGGTAGCTGGCTGCAGTGATGCTGCCCGCGGGCCGGCCGCCGATGTTCGCCATGTCGGCGAAGTTCGAGCGCAGTTGTTCCTGGTAGTCCTCCCACAGAGGCATCTGCCAGACGCGGTCCCAGGCATCGTCACCGGCGGCGCTTATGTCATCGGCGAGTTTCTGGTCGTTGGCGAACAGGCCGGTGGCGACGTGGCCGAGCGCGATGACGCAGGCGCCGGTCAGCGTTGCGATGTCTACCACTGCCTCGGGCGCGAAGCGCTCGGAGTAGGTGAGGGCATCGCAAAGAATCAGGCGGCCTTCCGCGTCCGTATTCAGGATTTCGACCGTCTGGCCGGACATCGTTTTGACGATGTCGCCGGGACGCGTCGCCGCGCCGCCGGGCATGTTCTCGCAAGTGGGTACGACGCCGATGACGTTCACCGGCGCGCGCATGCCGGCAAACGCGCGGATCGCGCCCAGCACGCTGCCCGCGCCGGACATGTCGAATTTCATTTCGTCCATCTCGGGCGCCGGCTTGAGCGAGATGCCGCCGGTGTCGAAAGTGATGCCCTTGCCGACCAGCACCAGCGGCTTTTTCGACTTGGCCGCGCCAGCGTAGCGCAGCACGATCAGCTTGGGCGGCTGGTGCGAACCGCGCGTGACCGCCAGCAGCGCGCCCATGCCCAGGCGCTCCATGTCCTTGCGCTCGAGCACTTCGACGGCGAGCTTGTATTGCTTCGCGAGCTTCCTGGCCTCGTCGGCCAGGTAGGACGGCGTGCACAGGTTCGGCGGCAGGTTGCCGAGCGTGCGCGCGAGATCGGCGCCGTCCGCCGTGGCGACGGCTTCCTTGAGCGCTGCCTGCGCCTGCAGCGTCACCGGCGAGCCGGCGAGCGCCAGCGTCACCGACGCAAGCGCGGGCGCGGAAGGCTTTTTCTGCGTTTTCAGCTGGTCGAACGTGTAGAACGCCTCGCGCAGGCCGAGCACGATCATGCGCACGGTCCAGGGGAGTCCGCGGCCGGCGACCGCGAGGTCCGCGAGCGGCAGCACGGCGTCCTTGGCTCCGAGCGATTTCAGCGCCGCGGCTAGGCCGCGCAGCGCGCCTTGAAACGCGGCGACGCCGTACTTTGCGCGCTCGCCGAGCCGGAGCAGCAGCACGCGCTCCGCGGCGAGCCCGGCAACGCTTTGCAGCAACAGCGTCGCGCCTGCTTTTTCGGCCAGGTCGCCGCGTGCGAGCGCGCGCCGCAGCGCGCCCTTCGCGGCCTTGTCGGCGTTCAGCGCGCCGCGCGCAAGGTTTTCTCCGGCGTACACGGCGAGCACCAGGCACCCGGTGCCCGCTTTTTCTGCCGCCAGCGTGCGTATGCTAAATTGCACGGAATTCTCCAATGAATTTCGCTGCAAGTATCGCATGATCTTCCTCCGCACGCTGCTGCGGGAACTCGCCAACCTAGCCGTCGCCGTCTTTCTCTCGCTGTTCCTGATCGCGCTCACCACGCGCCTGATCCGCCTGCTCGGGCAGGCGGCGGGCGGCAAGCTTCCATCGGAGGCAGTGGTTGCGTTCCTCGGTTTTTCCGCGATCAACCTGCTGCCGGTGCTGCTGTCGCTGACGCTGTTCATCACCGTGCTGCTGGCGCTGAACCGCGCCTGGCGCGATTCCGAGATGGTGATCTGGTTCAATTCCGGCCTGTCGCTCGCGGCCTGGCTGCGCCCGGTGCTGCTGTTCGTCGGACCGCTGGTGCTGCTGATCGCGCTGTTGTCGTTGTTCCTGTCGCCCTGGTCGGTGCAGGTTGCCGAGCAGTACCGCGTCCGCATCGATTCTCGCGACGACGTCTCGCGCGTCGAGCCCGGTGCCTTCGGCGAATCGCGCAGCAAGGGGCGGGTATTCTTCGTCGAGTCGGTCGCCGGCGACAAGAACTCGGTGCAGAACGTGTTCGTCAACTCGGTCCAGCATGGCCGCGTCGGCGTGATGATGAGCGCGCGCGGCTTCACCGAATACGCGGAGAACGGCGACCGTTTCCTGGTGCTGCTCGCGGGCAGGCGCTACGAGGGGACGCCCGGCCGGGCGGATTTCAGCGTGATGGAGTACGAGCGCTACGCCACGCGCGTGCAGCCTCGCGAAGGCGACGAGCCGGCGGCGACGCAGAAAAGCCTCTCCACGATGGCGTTGATCGAGAACCCCACGCGCACCAACCTCGGCGAACTGATGTGGCGCATCGGCATCCCGCTCTCGGCGCTGATCCTCTCGTTGCTGGCGATCCCGATGAGTTTCGTCAACCCGCGCGCCGGGCGCTCGGTGAACCTGTTGTTTGCGCTGCTGGCCTACATGGTGTACTCGAACCTGCTGTCGGTGAGCCAGGCGCGCGTCGCGCAGGGCAAGCTGGCCTTCTCGGTCGGTTGGTGGCTAGTGCATGCGATCATGCTGGCAGTGCTGCTGGCGCTGTTCGCGCAGCGCATGTCGATGTTCCGCTGGCCCTGGCGCCGATGACCAAGCTGCCGACGCTGGAGCGATACCTGGCGCGTCAGATCTACGGCGCGGTCGGCTTCGTGCTGCTCGCGTTCCTCGCGCTGTTCGCCTTTTTCGACCTGATCCAGGAACTGCGGGATCTGGGCAACGGCAGCTACCAGCTGCGCCAGATCTTTACGGCGGTGCTGCTATGGGTGCCGGGGCACGCCTACGAACTGCTGCCGATCGCCGTGCTGATCGGCACGCTCTACGTGCTGGCGCAGCTGTCGAGCAATTCCGAGTACACGGTGATGCGCGCCGCGGGCCTGTCGCCGACGCGTGCGGGCGCGATGCTCGCCAAGATCGGCCTGGTGTTCGTGGTTGCCACGTTCGCGATCGGCGAATGGATCGCGCCGGCCAGCGAAGAGGCCGCGCAGCAGGTGCGCATGCGCG
Source organism: Burkholderiales bacterium (assembly GCA_035499575.1). Taxonomy (GTDB): domain Bacteria; phylum Pseudomonadota; class Gammaproteobacteria; order Burkholderiales; family SG8-39; genus RBG-16-66-20. Next base: position 37,420 of record DATJYN010000100.1, read on the forward strand.
CCATGAGTTCCCTGATCGGCGGAACCTTCACTTCCGGCATCTGGTTCAAGGACGATCGCTCGTTCATCAACGTGCGCGAAGCGCGCGATGCGCGCGTGCTGGCCGGGGTGCGGATCTACGAATTCGACGCGTCCTTCCGCCTGCGGCAGGTCACCGAGGCGCAGCGCGGCGAATACGCAGGCCATGGCAAATGGCGCCTACTGGGCGTCGCACAGACGCTGTTCGGATCCGGCGGCCCGACCGTCGCGCATTTTGACGAGGCCGACTGGCGCTCGGCGGTGAACCCGGACCTGCTGAACGTGCTGATCGTCGCGCCCGAGCGCATGTCGGCGCTCAAGCTCTACCGCTACCTGCAGCACTTGGCGGACAACAAGCAGAAGACCGAGCGCTACGAAATCGCGCTCTGGAAGAAGTTGTTCTACCCGCTGGCGACGCTGGTGATGATGGCGCTTGCGCTGCCGTTCGCGTACATGCACGCGCGCTCGGGCATGGTCGGCATCAAGGTATTCCTCGGCATCATGCTGGGAATCTTCTTCCACATGATCAACAGCCTGTTCTCCCACGTGGGCCTGCTCAAGGAATGGCCGCCGATCACGGCGGCAGCGCTGCCGAGCCTGCTGTTCCTCGCCACCGCGGTGCTGATGATGGTCTGGATCGAGCGCCTGCGGCCGGTCTGGGTGCGGCTCAGGGTTTGAGGAACCCGGCGGACCGCGGGGAAGGCTAGGGAACCGGGACGAGCAGGCTGCCGGCGAGGCGATCGTGCAGGAACTGGCGGTCGCGGTCGACCAGCGCCCAGAAGATGCCCGCCAGCGTCGGCACCAGCAGCACTGCATAAATGAAGCGCAGCAGCGCCGCTCCGGGCGCGAGCCTGCCGTGGCCGTCCTTGGCCACCAGCCGAATGCGCCAGGTCTTCATCGCCAGTGTCTGCCCGCTGCGCAGCCAGCACCAGAGGAAATAGGCGGCGAACAGCGCCAGCAGGAAAAGCTGCAGCAGCCGCATGCGCCAGCCTTCGATGACCAGCGTGCCGGCGGCGAACTGGAAGGTCCAGGTGCCGATGAAGGCGACGCCGAACAGCAGCAGCGATTCATACAGCATGCTGGCGAGCCGCCGCAGGATCGAAGGCGCCGCGTCGCGCGACGCCGGCGCCTGTGCGCCGCTCACAGCGGTGCGGGCGCGACGGAGGGGGAGGAGGGCTTGCGGGGCTTATGTTTTGCGGGCGCGGTGACGTGCGCTCGGCGCTCGGCGGGCGGGATATAGCTCGCCGGCACGTCATACATGTGCTTTTCCTGCGGCGACAGCGCCTGGTACTCGGCCCAGTGCCGGCGCAGTTCCGCGCGGCGGTCGGGCGGCGCGATCTTGCCGATGCTGCGGTACCGCTCGCGTGCCTGGTCGCGCTGCTCGGGGGTGAGTTTTGCCCAGCTCTGCATGCGGCTCTGCACGCGGCTCTGTTCCTCCGGCTTCATCGCCGGATAGCGCTTGGCGATGCCCAGCCACTTGGTCTTGTGCGGTTTGCTGAACTTGTCCCATTCCGGCGCCAGCGGCGCGAGCACCTTCTGCTGGTCCGCGGTGAGCGACGCCCATGGCAGCCCGCGGTCCTTCGGCGCCGCAACGGCCGGGCCTGCCGCGAACGCCATCAGCAAGCTAAGCGCGAGCGCGGGGATCAGTCCGTGCATCAGTTGCCGGACGCGTCGGCCGTGACTTTCTTCAGCCAGGCCTCGAAGCCCCGGTCCAGGTAGGCGTCGATCGGCAGGTCGTCGGTCAGCAGCTGGGCGTCGAGTTCCACGGCGTCCGCCACGCGCTGGTCCTGTTGCCAGCTGTAGATCGAGATCAGGCCGGCGACCATCAGCACCGTCGGCAGCAACACGCGCAGCGAAAAGCCGCCGACGCCGCCGAAGCCCCCCACCAGCTTGGCCGCCCAGGCGAGCGAGGGGAGGCGTTCCACTTTGCGCTGCGCGAGCGCGCGCTCGCGCGACGCGCGCAGTTGTTCGGAGATGGCTGCGCCCTGCGCGCCGTCGAGGCGCGCACCCTCGTTCAGGGCCTGGCGGATTTTGTTGGTGAATTTGATTTCGTTCATGGTTTTCTTCCCCGGACTCTAAAGCGTTATGCCACGGCCGCGAAGCGCTTCCGCCAATGCATGCGTCGCCCGGGAGCAATGCGTCTTGACGCTGCCCTCCGAACATCCCATGGCCTTGGCGGTCTCCGCTACGTCCAGTTCCTCCCAGTAACGCATCAGGAAAGCCTCGCGTTGACGGGCGGGGAGGCGGGATAGCTCTTGCTCAATGATTTCAAGAACTTGACCCCTTTCCAGGTTCTCCTGGGGACCGCTCTCCCGGTTGGAGTCGCCGGCCTCCTGCAAAGTTTCCAGGGGATCCTGATCGCCATCGTCGTCCCGGCCCGGCATCAGGCTGGACAGCAGCGTGGTCCACAGCGAGCGCACCTTCTGGCGCCGGTACCAGTCGCGGATGGCGTTCTGCAGGATGCGCTGGAACAGCGGCGCGAGTTCTTCGGCTGCGCGGTCGCCGTAGCTCTGCGCGAGGCGCAGCATGGCGTCCTGCACGATGTCGAGCGCCGCCTCCTCGTCGCGAACGCCGAAAAGGGCCTGCTTGAACGCGCGCCGCTCGACGCCCGCGAGGAACGCCGACAGTTCACTGCGCGATGCCAGTTTTACTCCTCCCGAGTCTGATCCCGACCCTTGCAATGATGGTATCAAACCGCACGGGTCTTGGCTTGACCGCGTAGCAGCAAGCCGTTAATCTTGAATGCTTTTCCTGCCTCAGGCGAAATTCCCATGGACCGCATCAAGACCGAAGAACTGACCGGAGCCGAGATCGTCATCCGCTGCCTGCAGGCAGAGGGTGTCGAGTATGTATTCGGCTATCCGGGCGGCGCGGTCCTGTGGATCTACGACGAGCTGTTCAAGCAGGACAAGGTGCGCCACGTGCTGGTGCGCCACGAGCAGGGCGCGGCGCATGCCGCCGACGGCTACTCGCGCTCCTCGCAGAAGGTCGGCGTCTGCCTGGTGACGTCGGGACCCGGACTGACCAACGCGGTTACCGGCATCGCCACGGCCTACATGGATTCGATCCCGATGGTGATCATCAGCGGCCAGGTGCCTACGCACGCCATTGGCGAAGACGCGTTCCAGGAATGCGACACGGTCGGCATCACCCGGCCCTGCGTGAAGCACAACTTCCTGGTGCGCGACGTAAAAGATCTGGCGATGACGATCAAGAAGGCCTTCCACATCGCCACTACCGGCCGACCGGGCCCGGTGCTGGTGGACATCCCGAAGGACGTCACCGTCAACAAGTGCGAGTTCCAGTATCCCGACGTAGTCAGCATGCGCTCGTACAACCCGGTAAAGAAGGGCCATGCCGGCCAGATTCGCAAGGCGACGCAGCTGCTGCTCGAGGCCGAGCGGCCGATGGTCTACACCGGCGGCGGCGTGGTGCTGTCGAACTCCTCGGCGCAGTTGAAGGCACTGATGGAGCTGACCGGCTTCCCGATCACGAACACGCTGATGGGCCTGGGCGCCTACCCGGCGACCGACGAGCAGTTCCTCGGCATGCTTGGCATGCACGGCACCTACGAAGCCAACATGGCGATGCAGCACTGCGACGTCCTGATCGCGATCGGCGCGCGCTTCGACGACCGCGTGATCGGCAATCCGGCGCATTTCGCGCAGAACCCGCGCAAGATCATCCACATCGACATCGATCCCTCCTCCATCTCCAAGCGGGTGAAGGTGGACGTGCCCATTGTCGGAAATATTCCCGATGTTCTGGATGAGTTTTTAATTCAATTAAAAGCTAAAAAAACCCGGAACATTTCGGGCTGGTGGAAGCAGATCGCGGAGTGGCGCGGCAAGGACTGCCTGAAATACGACCGCAAGTCGAAGATCATCAAGCCGCAGTTCGTCTTGGAGAAGCTCTACGAGGTGACCGGCGGCGAGGCCTTCATCACCTCTGACGTCGGCCAGCACCAGATGTGGGCCGCGCAGTTCTACAAATTCGACAAGCCGCGCCGCTGGATCAATTCCGGCGGCCTGGGCACCATGGGTTTCGGCCTGCCTGCGGCGATGGGCGCGCAGATGGCGAACCCCGGGGCGACGGTGGCCTGCGTGACCGGCGAATCGTCGATCCAGATGTGCCTGCAGGAACTCTCGACCTGCAAGCAGTACCGCCTGCCGATCAAGATCGTCAACCTGAACAACAAGTACATGGGCATGGTGCGCCAGTGGCAGGAGTTCTTCCACGGCAATCGCTACTCCGAGTCCTACATGGATGCGCTGCCCGACTTCGTCAAGCTGGCCGAGGGCTACGGCCATTCCGGCTTGCTGGTCGACAAGCCGGCCGACGTCGAGCCGGTTTTGCGCGAGACCTTCAAGCGCAAGAAGGACCTGGTGTTCCTCGATTTCCTCACCGACCAGACGGAGAACGTTTATCCGATGATCCCAGGCGGCAAGGGGATCACCGAGATGATCCTGTCGGAAGACCTGTGATGCGGCACATCATTTCCATCCTGGTCGAAAACGAGGCCGGGGCCCTGTCGCGCATCTCGAACATGTTCTCGGCGCGCGGCTACAACATCGAGTCGCTTACCGTGGCGCCCACGGAGGACGCCTCGATGTCGCGCATGACGGTGGTGAGCAAGGGCTCGGACGAGATCATCGAGAAGATCACCAAGCAGCTGAACAAGCTGGTCGAGGTGGTCAAGGTGGTCGACCTGTCGGAGGCCGAGCACATCGAACGCGAACTGATGTTGATCAAGGTGCGCGCCGGCGCGAAGGAACGCGACGACGTGAAGCGCATGGCCGACATCTTCCGCGGCCGCGTCATCGACGTCTCGGACAACACCTACACCATCGAGCTTACCGGCGACGGGGCCAAGCTCGATGCGTTCATCCAGGCGCTCGACCAGAGCGCCATCCTGGAAACCGTGCGCACGGGCGCGAGCGGCATCGGCCGGGGCAACCGCATTCTTAGAGTCTGAGGAGTTTGGGGACAATCATGAAGGTTTACTACGACAAAGACGCCGATCTTTCGCTGATCAAGGGCAAGAAGGTCACCATCCTGGGCTACGGCTCGCAGGGCCATGCGCACGCGCTCAACCTGCACGAGTCGGGCATGAAGGTCACGGTCGGCGTGCGCAAGGGCGGTCCCTCCTGGGACAAGGCGAAGAAGGCCGGCCTCAAGGTCGCCGACGTCGCCGAGGCGGTGAAGAGCGCCGACATCGTCATGATGCTGCTGCCCGACGAGCACATCGCCGCGGTGTACAACGAGTTCGTCGCGCCGAACCTGAAGAAAGGCGGCGCGCTGGCGTTCGCGCACGGCTTCAATGTGCACTACGGCCAGGTCGCGCCGCGCAAGGACATCGACGTCTGGATGGTCGCGCCGAAGGCGCCGGGCCACACCGTGCGCTCCACCTACGTGGCGGGTGGCGGCACGCCCTGCCTGGTGGCGGTCTACCAGAATCCGTCGAAGAAGGCGCGCGACATGGCGATCTCCTACGCCTCGGCGATCGGCGGCGGCAAGGCCGGCATCATCGAGACCAACTTCAAGGAAGAGACCGAGACCGACCTGTTCGGCGAGCAGGCGGTGCTGTGCGGCGGCTGCGTCGAGCTCGTCAAGGCGGGCTTCGACACGCTGGTGGACGCCGGCTACGCGCCCGAGATGGCCTACTTCGAGTGCCTGCACGAGCTCAAGCTGATCGTCGACCTGATGTACGAGGGCGGCATCGGCACCATGAACTATTCGATCTCGAACAACGCCGAGTACGGCGAGTACGTGAGCGGCCCGAAGATCATCGACGAAGGCACGCGCCAGCGCATGAAGGAAGTGCTCGGCCGCATCCAGTCGGGCGCCTACGCGAAGGAGTTCGTGCTCGAGAACCGCGCCGGCGCGCCGACGCTGCTGTCCAAGCGCCGCATGACGGCCGACCTGCCGATCGAGAAGGTCGGCGGCCGCCTGCGCGAGATGATGCCCTGGATCCGCAAGAACCGCCTGGTCGACCAGTCCAAGAACTAGTGCGGCGGTACCCGCATCCGATCATTGCCAGGGAAGGCTGGCCTTTCCTGGCAATCGCCTTTGCCGTATCGCTGCTCGCGATTTTTATTCTCGGCTTCGCGTGGTCGTTGCCGTTCTGGCTGGTCGCGCTCTTCATACTCCAGTTTTTCCGCGATCCCGGCCGCGAAGCGCCCGGGGACCCGCAGGCGGTGGTCTCGCCCGCGGACGGGCGCGTGGTCATGGTCGGCAAGGCCACCGATCCCTACCTGAACCGCGAAGCGCTGAAGATCTCGGTGTTCATGAACGTCTTCAACGTGCACTCCAACCGCTCGCCGGTGGACGGCGCGGTGAAGCAGCGCTGGTACCACGCCGGCTCCTTCCTGAACGCGGCGCTCGACAAGGCCTCGCTCGAGAACGAGCGCAACGCGCTGTGGCTGCGGACCCGCGGCGGCCAGGACGTCACCTGCGTGCAGATCGCGGGTTTGGTCGCGCGCCGGATTCTCTGCTATGTTGACGCGGGCGCCAATCTGGAGAGAGGGCAGCGCTATGGCTTCATCCGCTTTGGCTCGCGCGTCGACCTCTACCTGCCGCCCGACGCGCAGCCCAGGGCCGCGCTCGGCGACAAGGTCTATGCCACGGAAAGCGTGCTCGCATGGCTGACGCCCCCGGGCGCGAGCCGGCCGTAGAGGGCGGGCAGGCCGCAGGCCTGCAGGCTGCGCACCCCGATTCGCTGCGCGACCTCCGGCGCCGCGGCATCTACCTGCTGCCCAACCTCTTCACCACGGGCGTCCTGTTCAGCGGCTTCTTCGCCACCGTGCAGGCGATGAACGGGCATTTCGATACCGCCTGCATCGCCATCTACGTGGCGATGGTGCTGGACGGCATGGACGGCCGCGTTGCGCGCTGGACCAATACGCAGAGCGAGTTCGGCGCCCAATACGACAGCATCGCCGACATGGTGGCTTTCGGCGCCGCGCCGGCGCTGGTGGCCTACACCTGGGTCCTGAAAGACCTCGGCACCGCGGGCTGGATTGGCGCGTTCATCTATTGCGCGGGCGCGGGCATCCGCCTTGCGCGCTTCAACGTCAACATCGGCGTCGTGGACAAGCGCTATTTCCAGGGCATGCCGAGCCCCTCCGGTGCGGCCTTGCTGAGCGGACTCATCTGGACGCTCACCGACTTCGGCCTGTCGCCCGACAAGTGGTACATCATCGCCGGCGTCACCTGGCTGACGGCCGTCTTCGCGGGCTGGACGATGGTCTCCAACGTGCCGTTCTACAGCTTCAAGGAGTACAACTGGCGCAGCCGCGTGCCGCTATGGGTGATCCTTGCCGCGGTACTGCTGCTCTCGGTCGTCGCCTCGCGCCCCTCACTCGTGCTCTTCGTCATGATTCTCGCCTATGCCATCTCCGGCTACGTGATGTGGGCGATGGGCCATCGCCGTGCCCGGCCCGTGCTGCCTGAAGAGTGAGCTAGGTGCTCTGGGGCATGGGTGCCTGGGTGCGGCCGTCCCCCGAAGTGCCGTAGTGCACGGTCGTGGCGCCGGCCGCGACTTCAAGTACGGTTTCTAGCTGCCGCACCGCGCGACGCCAGTCGTAGGCAAGGGCGCGTTCCCGCGCGCGCTCCCCCAATGCCCGGACGCGCAGCGGATCGGCTGCCAAGCCGGCGGCTAGCGCTCGAAAGTCCTGCGCGTCGCCCAGGGCGGCGAGCAGCCCGTTTTCGCCGGAGCGGATCAACGCCGCCCCCGCCGCATAGTCGTAAGCCACCACCGCGAGGCCGCTCGCCAGCGCTTCGAGCGTCACGTTGCCGTAGGTCTCGGTGAGGCTCGGGAACAGGAACAGGTCCGCCGAGGCGTAATGCGCGGCCAGGTACTCTCCGCGCTGCATGCCGGCGAAAATCGCGTCCGGGCAGCGCGAGCGCAAATCTTCGCGCGCCGGCCCGTCGCCCACCAGTACCAGCCTGGCGCGCGGTTCGCGCCCGCGCGCCGCTGCGTAGGCATCGAGCAGGCCGTCGATGTTCTTCTCAGGCGCGAGGCGGCCGACGTGCAGCAGCACCGGGTCATCGGGTCCCGCGCCCCAACTCGCGCGCAGCGCCTGGCTGCGCCGCGCGGGATTGAACAGCGCCGTGTCGACGCCGCGCGCGACCACGCGCAGGCCGCGGAAGCCGAGCGCGGCCAGCTCGGCGCGCAGGGCGTCGGTGGGCACCAGCGTGAACAGCGTGCGGTTGTGGAACTTGCGCAGGTAGGCAAGGATCGGCTTGCCGAGCCAGGCGATGCCGTAGTGCCTGCTGTAGGCATGGAAATTCGTGCGGAAGTCGGATACCACCGGCAATTTGAGCTTGCGCGCCGCGCGCAGCGCCGACCAGCCGAGCGGTCCCTCGGTGACGATGTGCACGACGTCGGGGCGGCGGAACGCCCAGGCCTGCTCGAGCGCGCGCTTGGCGGGCAGCCCCATGCGCAGGTTCGGATACCGCGGGATCGGCATGCCCTGCGTCAGCAGCTCCTGGAAGTGCTCGTTGCTGGCGGCCGGCTCGGCCCGGTTCTGGCGCGGCCGGATCAGCTGGATTTCATGGTTACGCTCGCGCAGTCCCTCGACGAAGCGGGCGGCGGTGAGCGACACGCCGTTGATCTCGGGCGGGTAAGTCTCGGTGACCACCGCCACGCGCAGGCTGCGGCGTGGGCGCAGCAGCTCCTGGAATTCGATCGGCGTCAGGATCTCGGGCACGGCGGCATTTTGCGGACGATCTGCGACCGGAGCGTGACGGTACGGTTACGGTTTCGCGATGCCGGCATCCCGCTGTCGCTGAATTTTCATCGTTTCATCTCGAAGTTGTAGCAATTCCTTCGTAGGGTGCGCTGCTATCGGGCCATGCGCCCACGCAGCCACGGAGGTAAAAACAATGAAAAGCTTCCTGCAGGCCCTCGAAATCCAGCGCTGGGACGACCACCGCTACTACCACCACAGCCGGATCAACCAGTCGCTGCATTTCGTCAGCGCCTCCAGCTTCCTGTGCGCCTACGCGATGCTGTTCTGCTACCCGGTGGCGTCCGCGCTGATCGGCTGGCTGGTCGCCATGACGGCGCGCCAGTCGGGACATTTCTTTTTCGAGCCGAAGGGTTACGACCACGTAAACCAGGCGACGCACGAGTACAAGGAAGAAATCAAGGTGGGCTACAACCTGCGCCGCAAGATCCTGCTGTACGTCGCCTGGGCGCTGGCGCCGCTGCCTCTGCTCGCCGATCCAAGTTATTTCGGTTTCTTTGAAACGGCGAAAACCCCGCAAGACGTGGTCCACCACGTTGCCATCATCTGGCTCGCGCTGGGCGCCGGGGGGCTGCTGTTCCGCACCGTGCACCTGTTCTTCATCCGCGACGTGCAGACCGGCCTGGTGTGGATGACGAAGATCCTCACCGACCCGTTCCACGACCTGAAACTCTACTACCGCGCGCCGCTCGCCCTGATGCGCGGCGAGCTGATCGACTCCTCGCTGCGCGCGCAGCGAGGTTAGAAGCGTTGGGCGATCAATTCCCGCAGGATTCCGCGCTTGATGGACTTGTTGGTGAGCGCGGGGTTCTGCCACCACCAGCCGTCCGCCAGCATCGCACGCGCCGCGGCCAGGAACCGGTCGCAAACGGTCTCGAAATCGGCTTCGCTGTAGTTCAGGCTGAAGATCAGGCGCCCGGTGCCGACCCAGCTGAGAGCCAGGCCCTCGGCGCGCAGGTAGTACTGCAGCATCCAGTTGTAGCGCGAGGCCCGCGTGTAGCAGACCGTCCAGATCGAGGAGAGGTTGGCGACGCGCACCGGCAGGCCTGCTTCCTCCAGCCGGGCATTGAGCCTGCGCGCGCGGCCGTTCCAGCGTTCGTCGAGTCCCTCGTAAAGCGCCTGCACATCCGGCTGTTCGATGCGCTCGAGGAACACCTGCATGGCGCCCATCACGTAGGGATGCGAATTGAAGGTGCCGCGCGCGAAGCAGATGTCGGCGGGCCGGTTGTCGCGGTAGCGCTTCATCAGCTCTTTGCGCCCGCACACCACGCCCACCGGCAGGCCGCCGCCCAGCGTCTTGCCGTAGGTGACCATGTCGGCGCGCACGCCGAAGTATTCCTGCGCGCCGCCGGGTGCCAGCCGGAAGCCGACGAATACTTCGTCGAAGATCAGCACGATGCCGCGCTCGCTGCAGACTTCGCGCAGGCGCCGCAGCCAGGCGGCATAGGCCTCGCGGTCGAAATGCGCGCTGCGCGCGCTGTCCACCAGCGAGCCGTCCGAGGGCGCGTTCATGTTCGGATGCAGCGCCTGCAGCGGGTTGACCAGCACGCAGGCGATGTCGCGCCGCCGGCGCAGCACGCGCAGCGAATCCTCGTCCATGTCCTTGAGGGTGTAGGTCTCGCGCTGCGGCACCGGGTTGCCGATGCCGGGCTGCACGCCTTCCCACCAGCCGTGGTAGGCGCCGCAGAAGCGCACCAGGTGCGAACGGCGCGTATGGTAGCGGGC
>DATJYN010000101.1:0-8577 GCA_035499575.1 Burkholderiales bacterium
CTGGGGGAGCGGCACCTTGGCGAACGGGGCCGCAGCCGCGAAGACAGCAGCGGAAATCGCCACGACGACCAGCGCCAAGCGACGCTCGCCCCGGCCTGCGGGCAACGTCGAGAGCACCGGCGGGCGCGCGTCCGCCACGCCAACCGCGGCACGCTCCCCGCCAGACAGCCGCAGCGCCATTTCCGACATGCGAGCCTTCTCCGCCCGGGGTTCGAACACGCAGGCCGGCGGTCGCGCAGCATGCGCACCACCGGTTTGGGGTTTGTCTCCCTGTCGTTCTTACTTCTTCTTCAACCTCTGCGGTCTGCCCCTACGCAGAGCATTGTAGGGACCGGTGCTGCACGGCGCTTGTCAGGAAATCTTGATGTTCATGGACTTGGCGAGCCTCGACACGCGGATTTCACAGTCTTTCACTCAGGCTTTTATCCCATTGACCGATTGTCATCTTTTCGCCGCCACTGTCATCTTTTCGTCGTCAAACCATACCGAAGCGCGAACTTGACCAGCTGCGGCAGGTCATCGATTCTGAGCTTGGCCATCAGCCGGCTGCGGTAGGTATCGACGCTTTTCGGTGAAAGCGCGAGGCGTGCGCCGATCTCGGCGCTAGTGCAGCCTTCGACCATCAGGTGCAGCACCTGGAGCTCACGGCCGCTCAGGCGGCCAAGCGGACTGTCGCCGGCACTATCGACCCCCGTCTCATCGCCGTGATCAGCGATCTCGAAGCCGATCCCCGCAACGCCGAAGGCGCCCGTCCCGTCCGGGAACGGGAACTTCACCGCCGTCCAGCGGCCCATGCCGCCGCCGGGCAACGGCGTATGGGCCACATCCTGCACGGTGCCTTTCACCCGCAGAACCTTCTCGTCGTTTCGCTGGAATTGTTCCGCCATCGCGGCCGGCCAGACAGCAAAGTCGTCCCGACCGCGGATGGCGTCCAGCGACTTGCCGAGAATCCGCTCGTAGCTCGCGCTGACCCAGACATAGCGCAGGTTCGAGTCCTTGATCCAGGCAACGCCTGGCATGCTGTCCATGAACGCGCGGAAGCGTTCCTGCTCGCCGTCGTGTACCACCTGAGCCGTGGAGCGCGAACTCACGAGCGCGGCCAGAGCCTCGCGCGCCTTGTCGAGCAGCCGTTCGGCCCGCTTCTGGTTCTCGATATCCGTGGACGAGCCGACCCAGCGCACAATGCGCCCGCCCTCGCGCAGCGGCATCGCGGAGCCCAGATGCCAGTAGTAACGGCCGTCGCGGCGCCGCAGGCGGTATTCGACTTCGTAGGGCTGGCCTTTCTTGAACGCCTTGGTCCAGCGCGCGAGGCAGCGCTGCCAGTCGTCCGGATGCACCATCGAGCGCCAGCCCCAGCCCTCGAGCTGCCCGAGAGTACGACCGGTGTATTCGAGCACGCGCGAGTTGAAGTATTCCGCTGAGCCGTCGGCGCGCGCGGTCCAGACCATGTGCGGGAGCGTCTCCGCGACCTGGTGGAAGAACTGCGCCGGGGCGGTAGCCTCGGGTTGCGCGCCGCGGCGAATTTTCAGGAGCCGGTCAGGCATGGATTGGAGAATGAGTGAATCGCGCAGCCAAGTCCAGACGCCAATCGCTGTGGAATGTCAGCTTCGGTAAAATTCGGCGCCTCACCGACTATAATTGCCGTACCGCGCCGGAATTGCCCAATGGACACTCTCGCCCGCATCAAGGACCTCGCCACCAAGGAGCTTTCGCTCGATCCGGCCAAGATTGATCCGAATGCACCGCTCGCCGACCTCGGCATCGACTCGCTGACATTCATCGAGTTCATGTTCAAGGTCGAGGATGAGTTTGGCGTGAAGGTCTCCGACGAGGACCTGCGCAATATCAAGTGCCTCGCCGACCTGGAGCGCCACGTCGGCGCATCGCTGCAGGCCGCTGGCAAGGCCTGAGCCGCGTTGCGCCGCGTCGCGGTCACCGGCATCGGCGTCGTTTCGGCGCTCGGCATTGGCTTCGAGGATTTCAGCCGCGCGCTCGCCCAGGGGCACTCGGGCGTACGCCGCCTGCCCGAGGAAGTAACGCGCGGCTCCGGCGTGCAGGTCGGCGCGTTCATCGACTGGGATCCGGCCGCACATTTCAAGGGAACGGAAGCCGGGTCGCTCGACCGGGTCGCGCAGTTTGCGCTTAGCGCCGCCAGTCAGGCTCTCGCGGCAAGCGGGCTCGACCTCGAGAAAGTAGACCGCAACCGTGTCGGCGTCTACTGGGGCACCGGCATGGGCGGCGCGGGCACGCTTGAGGCGGCCTACAGTAGCGTTTACGGCAAGAACGATTTCCGGCTACGGCCGCTTTCGGTCGTCATGGCGATGAACAATGCGGCGGGATCGAATGTTGCCGTGAAGTGGGGGTTGCGCGGGCCATTCGCGAACTTCTCCACCGCGTGTTCCTCGTCTGCCATGGCGATCGGCGAGGCGACGCTGGCGATCCGCGGCGGCCGTGCCGACGTCGTGCTGGCGGGCGGCGCCGAGGCGCTGCTCACGCCAGGCATACTCGCAGCCTGGCAGGCTCTACGCACGCTAGCGCCGGCAGATTCCGCCGATGCGGCAGCGAGCTGCAGACCTTTCGACAAGCGCCGCAGCGGTCTGGTGCTCGGCGAGGGCGCGGCGGCGCTGATGCTGGAAGAAGAATCCATGGCGCGCGCGCGCGGCGCGCGGATCCTTGCGATCGTCAGCGGCTACGGCAATACCTGCGACGCTGCGCACATGTCCAAGCCTGATCGCGATGGCCAGGTGCGCGCGATGGCGCAGGCCTTCGCCGAATCCGGCCTCACGCCCTCGGACATCGGCTATGTCAACGCGCACGGCACCGCCACAATCGTCGGTGATGTCGTCGAATGCGAAGCCATCAAGGCGGTATTCGGCGGCGACGCCGCGCGCGTCCCGGTGAGTTCGACAAAATCCATGCACGGCCACCTGCTCGGCGGCGCTGGCGCCCTGGAGATGGCGGCCGCGCTGTTGCCGTTCCAGCAAGGCATCATTCCGCCGACTGCAAACCTGACCGACATCGACCCCGCCTGCGCGGTGCGCCACGTGCCCCGGAAAGCCGAGCAAGGCGAAGTGCCGCGGGCGGTGATGTCGAACTCGTTCGCCTTCGGCGGCTCCAACGTGGTGTTGATAGCGGAGCGGGCATAGCCGAGGAAGCCGGCGCCTGTCGCAATCCGGCGACGTTGCACCGTTTCCCGGGTTACAAATCTGTAACGCACGATTCCAAATTGCTGGGGTAGCTTTTGCCGCGCCTCACGGAGCAAATTTGGACCGACGCCAAGAACGCGCGAACAGCGCACTCCCGCCTGCGCCCGGCCTTCGTTTCGAACCGCGCGTTTCCTCCGACCCCGAGCTCGGCCGCAGGCGCTGGAAGCTCGCGCGGCGCCGACTGCGCGCCCGCCTGATGCGGTGGTGGTGGCGGGAGGACCTGCGCGCGATGCGCCACTACGCGCTGTTCGTCGGCTATCCGCGCAGCGGCCACACCCTCGTAGCCGCGCTGCTCGACGCACATCCCAACATGCTTTTCGCCAACGGCCTAGACGCGACGCAGTACGTGCAGTGCGGCTTCGAGGCGCAGGAAATCGCCGCGCTGTCGATCTGGAACTGCCGGCGCTTTACGCGCCACGGACGCCGCTCGAACGGCTACCAGTACGCCGTCGGCGGAGGACTGCACGGAGTCTGGGAATCGCTGGAAATCGTCGGCGACAAGAGCGGCGACCTGTTATCCTATCGGCTGCTGCGTGAACCGGGGCTGCTAGACAACGTGCTCGCGCGATTCTCGGATCTTGCGCGATTCATCCACGTGATTCGCAATCCATTCGATTGCATCGCCACCATGGCCACAAGGAGCGGCGTCGAACTGCGCGTCGCCGCGGAGGATTTTCTCACGTTGTGCGAGGCCAATCAGAGGGCAAGGGCGGCGATTCCGGAAAGCGCCTGGAAAGACGTCCGCCTTGAACAGCTGATCGAGCGGCCCGCCGGCGTGCTGCGCGAAATCTGCGCATTCCTCGGCACGACGCCGGATGGCACTTACCTGGACCGTTGCGCAAAGCTTGTTTTCCAGGCGCCGCACAAAAGCCGGCATGACGCGGATTGGCCCGAATCCCTGGTCGCTGATCTAACCGGGCGGCTGCGCGCATTCGCCTGGTTCGACGGCTATCGATTCCGATAGCGCAGGCATGCGCTGGCCAGTCGAGCCGCATGGCGGCGAATTGCGGGAACTCCTTGTCCCATCGGCCGATCGCGAATCGCTTCGCCGCGAGGCAGTGCAGCTCCCCTCCTGGGAACTCACCGAACGGCAGCTATGCGATCTCGAGCTGCTCCTCAACGGCGGGTTCTCGCCGCTGGAAGGATTCATGGGCCGAGCCGATTACGACCGTGTCGTAAGCGATATGCGCCTTGCCAGCGGAGCGCTCTGGCCGATCCCGGTAACGCTCGATCTGAGCGAAGCCGCCGCCGCCGGACTCTCGCCAGGAGGAAGACTCGCGCTGCGGGATGCCGAGGGCGCGCCGCTCGCGATCATGGAGATAGCCGATATCTGGCGACCCGACCTCGTCGTCGAGGCGTTCCAGGTCTACGGCAGCAATGACGATGCGCATCCGGGAGTGGACGCGATCCGCAACCGCTCGCGGCCGGTCTATGTCGGCGGGCGGGTGCGCGGCATCGAGATGCCGCAGCACCACGATTTCCCCGCGCTGCGGTCTTCTCCGCGCCAAATGCGCGAGAAATTTGTGAGCTCCGGCTGGCGGAGGGTAGTCGCATTCCAGACTCGCAACCCCATGCACCGGGCCCATGTCGAACTGACTCACCGCGCCGCCCGGGACGCAAACGCGCATGTCCTTCTGCATCCCGTCGCAGGACAGACGAAACCGGGCGACATCGACCACTACTCCCGGGTGCGCTGCTATCAGAAAGTGCTGGGGCGCTACCCGCAGAATTCGGCGATGCTGTCCCTGCTGCCGCTGGCGATGCGCATGGCCGGGCCGAAAGAGGCTCTTTGGCACGCGATCATCCGCAAAAACTACGGCTGCAGTCACTTCATCGTCGGGCGAGATCACGCCGGCCCCGGCAAGGACGCGCAGGGCCATGATTTCTATCCGCCCCACGCGGCGCAGGATCTGGCGCTGACGCACCAGCGGGAGCTGGGGATCGGGATCCTGCCTTTCCAGGAAATGCTTTATGTGCAAGAGCGCTCGGCTTACGTGCCCGCCAACGAAGTCCGGCAGGGAGAGCGCGTGCTGAGCATTTCAGGTACGGAGTTCCGGCGCCGATTGCGCGAAGGCGCCGAGATCCCGGCGTGGCTTTCGTATCCCGAAGTGGTCGATGAATTGCGCCGCACGCAACCGCCGAGGAACCGGCAAGGCGTGACCGTGTTCTTCACCGGCTTGTCGGGCGCGGGAAAATCGACGATTGCCAAGGCCCTGCTCTCCCGACTGCTCGAGGCAGGCGAGCGTTCGGTGACGCTGCTGGACGGCGACGTGGTGCGCAAGCACCTGTCCTCGGAGCTCGGGTTCTCGCATGCGCACCGGAATCTCAACATCCTGCGCATCGGCTTTGTCGCGTCGGAAATCACCAAGCACGGCGGCATCGCGCTGTGCGCGCCGATCGCTCCCTACGCGGCGGCGCGCGACGAAGTGCGGCGCATGGTGTCCGAGCATGGCCGTTTTTTCGAGGTCCACGTGGCCACGCCGCTCGCGGTGTGCGAGCAGCGCGACCGCAAGGGGCTCTATGCCAAGGCGCGCGCCGGGCAGATCAAGGAATTCACCGGCATCAGCGATCCCTATGAACCGCCGCTGCGGCCGGAGTTGAGGATCGATACCCAGGACTGCACCGCGCAGGAGGCCGCGGCGGCGATTCTGACGAGGCTGGCGGCCGAAGGCTACGTGGACAATTCCGAGGCCGGCGGCAGTGTGGTGGCCAAGGGCGGAATCGAACCACCGACACGCGGATTTTCAGTCCGCTGCTCTACCAACTGAGCTACTTGGCCTTGAGGACGCACCCCGAATTTCGGGTGCGGTTTGCAGGGGCCGAATTATATCAAGCGGGGGACTTCTCGAGGCTGTAGCCGAGGCCGCGCACCGTCACGATGCGCACACCGCCCGGCTCGAGTTTCTTGCGCAGCCGGTGCACGTAGACCTCGATCGCGTTGCCGGACACTTCCTCGCCCCATTCGCAGAGGTGGCCGACCAGCTGGTCCTTCGACACCATGCGGCCAGCGCGCTGCAGGAAAATCTCCAGCAGGCTCACTTCGCGCGCCGAGAGCTCGACGGCGTCGCCGTTGAT
Source organism: Burkholderiales bacterium (assembly GCA_035499575.1). Classification (GTDB taxonomy): domain Bacteria; phylum Pseudomonadota; class Gammaproteobacteria; order Burkholderiales; family SG8-39; genus RBG-16-66-20. Next base: position 6,282 of record DATJYN010000101.1, read on the forward strand.
GCTCGCCGTGCGCCCGACCTGGTCGTAGGTGAGCGCGCCGTGCCTGAGCAGCGTCGGCCCGCCCGCCATGCCGCGGCGCGTCAGCGCGCGCACGCGCGCCTGCAGTTCGGCCAGATCGAACGGCTTCGGCATGTAGTCGTCGGCGCCCGCATCCAGGCCGCGCACGCGATCGTTGACGCCGTCAAGCGCGGTCAGGATCAGCACCGGCATGCGCGAATCGCGCCCGCGCAGGCGGCGCAGCACTTCCAGGCCGGATTTCTTCGGCAGGCCGATGTCGAGGATCAGGAGGTCGAAATCGTTGGCGTCGAGCGCGCTGTCGGCGTCGACGCCGGTCTTCACCCAGTCGACGGCGTAGCCCGACTGGCGCAGCGTGCGCGTCAGGCCATCGGCCAGGATGGCGTCGTCCTCCGCGACGAGTATCCGCATCGCTCCCCCTCCTGCGATGCAGTGTAAACCAAAAGAAAAGGGGCGCCGAAGCGCCCCTTTCCGGATTGTCCCTGTGAAGGGAAATTACATATCCATCCCGCCCATGCCGCCCATGCCACCCATGCCGCCGTGGTCATGGCCGCCGCCGGCGCCGCCCTTCTTCTCTTCCACCAGTTCCGCGACCATCGCGTCGGTGGTGAGCATCAGGCCGGCAACCGAAGCCGCGTTCTGCAGCGCCGTGCGCGTCACCTTGGTCGGATCGATCACGCCCATCTCGACCAGGTCGCCGAACTCGTCGGTCTGCGCGTTGTAGCCGTAGTTCACGCCCTTGCCTTCGGCGACCTTGTTCAGGACGACGGAGGGCTCGGCGCCGCAGTTGGCGACGATCTGGCGCATCGGCTCTTCCAGCGCGCGCATCACGATCTTGATGCCCGCCTGCTGGTCGTCGTTCGCCACCTTCATCTTGCCTTCGAGCGACTTGCGCGCGCGCAGGAACGCCACGCCGCCGCCGGGGACCACGCCTTCTTCCACCGCCGCACGGGTCGCGTGCAGGGCGTCTTCGACGCGGGCCTTCTTCTCCTTCATCTCGACTTCGGTCGCGGCGCCCACCTTGATCAGCGCCACGCCGCCGGCGAGTTTCGCCACGCGCTCCTGGAGCTTCTCGCGGTCGTAGTCGCTGGTCGCTTCGTCGATCTGCACGCGGATCATCTTGACGCGGCCTTCGATGTCCTTCTTCACGCCGGCGCCGTCGATGATGGTGGTGTTTTCCTTGCCGGACTCGATCTTCTTCGCCTTGCCGAGGTCCTTGAGGGTGACGTTCTCCAGCTTCAAGCCCAGCTCTTCGCTGATCACCGTGCCGCCGGTCAGGATCGCCATGTCTTCCAGCATCGCCTTGCGGCGGTCGCCGAAGCCCGGCGCCTTGACGGCAACCGTCTTGAGTATCCCGCGGATGTTGTTCACCACCAGGGTCGCCAGCGCCTCGCCTTCGACTTCCTCGGCGATGATCAGCAGCGGCTTGCCCGACTTGGCCACCTGCTCCAGCAGCGGCAGCAGCTCGCGGATCGAGCTGATCTTCTTGTCGTGCAGGAGGATGTAGGGATCATCCAGCACGGCGATCTGCTTTTCCGGGTTGTTGATGAAGTACGGCGACAGGTAGCCGCGGTCGAACTGCATGCCTTCGACGACGTCGAGCTCGTTCTGCAGGCTCTTGCCGTCTTCCACGGTGATCACGCCTTCCTTGCCGACCTTGTCCATCGCGTCGGCGATGATCTTGCCGATGTCGGCATCCGAGTTCGCGGAGATCGAGCCGACCTGGGCGATTTCCTTGGAGGTCTTGCAGGGCTGCGAGATCTTCTTCAGCTCATCGACGACCGCGATCACGGCCTTGTCGATGCCGCGCTTCAGGTCCATCGGGTTCATGCCGGAGGCGACGTACTTCATGCCTTCGCGGACGATGGCCTGGGCCAGCACGGTGGCGGTGGTGGTGCCGTCACCGGCGACGTCGGAGGTCTTGGAAGCGACTTCCTTCACCATCTGCGCGCCCATGTTCTCGAACTTGTCCTTCAGCTCGATCTCTTTCGCAACCGACACGCCGTCCTTGGTGACGGTGGGGGCGCCGAACGAGCGCTCGAGCACCACGTTGCGGCCCTTGGGGCCCAGCGTGACTTTGACAGCGTCGGCCAGGATGTTCAGTCCATGGACCATCTTGGCGCGCGCGCCTTCGTGGAAACGTACCTCTTTGGCTGGCATCTCAATATCTCCTGTTAGCTGATTCTTGCGAGCGCGGCCTTAGGCCTCGATCACGCCCATGATGTCTTCCTCGCGCATGACGAGGAGCTCATCGCCCTTCACCTTCACGGTCTGGCCCGAG
>DATJYN010000102.1:0-4334 GCA_035499575.1 Burkholderiales bacterium
TCCCACAAAAGAGTCGTTGCGGCACAGGATGCCGGCCATTTGGCGGCCGGCGGCGGCGAAGTGGAAGCACTCTACGACGCGAAGGGCAACGCCTATACGCTGGATGACGGCGTGCGGCGCGATTCCTCGGTCGAGAACCTGGCGAAGCTGAAGCCCTTCTTTGACCGCAAGTACGGCAACGTCACGCCCGGCAACAGCTCTCAGATCACGGATGGCGCCGCGTGGCTCATTCTCGCTTCCGAAGAATCCTTGAAAAAATATGACTTGAGGCCCATCGGGCGCATTCTGGATTCCCAATGGGCAGGGCTCGACCCGGCGCAGATGGGCCTGGGGCCGGTGCACGCGGCCACGCCGATCCTGAAGCGCCACGGCCTGAAGCTGGACAGCGTCGACTACTGGGAAATCAACGAAGCCTTTGCAGCACAGGTACTCGGCTGCCTTGCGGCCTGGAAAGACGAGAAATACTGCAAGGAACAACTCGATCTCGATCATTCTCTCGGAGAACTTGATCAGGAAAAGCTCAATGTCGACGGCGGCGCCGTGGCGCTGGGACATCCCGTCGGCGCTTCAGGTGCCAGGATCGTCTTGCACATGCTGAATTTGCTCAAAAGAAAATCCGCCAAGCGCGGCATGGCCTCCATTTGCATCGGCGGCGGCCTGGGCGGCGCGATGCTCGTAGAGGCGGCCTGACCATGGATCGCGCGAAAACCGCCTACAAGCACTGGCGCCATGAGCAGGACGCGCAGGGCCTGGTCTGGCTCACCTTCGACAAGCAGGGCGAGTCGGCGAACACTTTTTCGCGCGACGCGCTGGAAGAACTGTCGGCGGCGCTCGATGAAATTGCGGCGCTCAAGCCCAAGGGCATGATCATCCGCTCCGGCAAGGACAGCTTCATCGCCGGCGCCGACATCAATACCTTCGCGAGCTTCACCACCGCCGAAGAGGCGGTCGCGTTTACGCGCCTGGGCTGGGACACTGTGCAGAAAGTACGCGACCTGCCCTTCCCCACCACCGCCATGGTGAACGGCTTCTGCATGGGCGGCGGGCTGGAGCTGGCGCTCGGCTGCCGCTACCGCGTCGCGCTGGACGATCCGAAGGTGCGCTTCGCGTTCCCGGAAGTGATGCTCGGCATCTGGCCGCTCTGGCACGGCCTGCAGTGGCTGCCGAAGCTGGTCGGCCCGAGTGCGGCGCTCGACATGATCCTCACCGGCAAGGCCATCGACGCCAGGCGCGCCAAGCGCATGGGCCTGGTGACCGAGGCGGTGCCGCTGCGCATCCTCGAGAACACTGCGCGCATGATCACGTTGGAAGCGCCCGCGCCGCGGGAACTTCCTTTCGTCCAGAAGCTTCTGCTTTCCTTCCGCGGGCTCGTCGCGTCGCAGGCGAGAAAACAAGTTGCAAGACGGGCGAGCCGCGAGCACTACCCGGCGCCTTACGCCATCCTCGACGCGTGGGTGAAGTACGACGGCGACCCGTTCATCGCGCCGGACGATCCGACCTGCTCGATGAAGATGCTGTTCGAGCACCCAACCACGCGCAACCTGATCCGCATCTTCTTCCTGCAAGAGCGCATGAAGGGCCTCGCCAAGGGCGTGGATTTCAGGGCGCAGCACGTGCACGTGGTCGGCGCAGGCGTGATGGGCGGCGACATCGCCGCGATCTGCGCGATGCGCGGCATCACGGTAACCCTGCAGGACACGTCCCCGGAACGCCTCGCGCCTGCGGTGCAGCGCGCCGCCAAGCTGTTCCAGCGCCGCTTGCGCGACCCGCGCCGCATCCGCGACGCCATGGACCGGCTGATCCCGGACGTGGGCGGCACCGGCGCCGCGCGCGCCGACGTGATCATCGAGGCGATCTTCGAGGACCTGAGCGCAAAACGAGAGCTGTTCGCCAAGCTTGAGGCCGCCGCCAAGCCGGAAGCGGTGCTGGCGAGCAATACTTCCAGTCTCAAGCTCTCCGACATCGCGGCGAATTTCAAGGACCCGTCGCGCCTGGTCGGGATTCATTTTTTCAATCCCGTTCCGCAAATGATGCTTGTAGAAATAATTTCTGCCGAAAAAACGAAAAAGCAATTCACCTCGAATGCGATTGCCTTCGTGCGCCAGATCGACAAGCTGCCGCTGCCGGTGAAGGATTCGCCGGGTTTCCTGGTCAACCGCGTGCTCGGGCCCTACATGCAGAACGCCTTCCGCCTGATGGACGAGGGCATCAAGCCGGAAACCATCGACGCGGCGATGCAGGCCTTCGGCATGCCGATGGGACCGATCGAGCTCGCCGACACCGTGGGCCTGGACATCTGCCTGCACGCCGGCAAGCAACTCGCCAAGCAAGGCGCGCGGGGCGAGGAAATCCAGGCGCCGCAGATCCTGCTGAACAAGGTCGCGCTCGGCCAGCTCGGCCGCAAGACCGGCCAGGGCATTTACCGCTGGGAAAACGGCAAGGCGGTGAAGGGCCAGCCGGGCGCGGTCACGCGCGACTTGGAACAGGCGCTGCTGCAGCCCTATCTGGAAGAAGCGCAGGCGGTGCTCGCCGAGGGCATCGTCGCCGACACCGAGCTGATCGACGCCGGGCTCATCTTCGGCACCGGCTTTGCGCCGTTCCGCGGCGGGCCGCTGCACTACCTCGCAGAAAAGAAAAAGTAGCCGCCTTGGGAAAGGCCTCGCACCAACCGCCGGGCCTCGCGCTGCCCAAGGGGAAAGTCCCGGCGCTGCGCGTGGTGCCGATGCCGGCCGATTCGAACCAGAACGGCGACATCTTCGGCGGCTGGATCATGGCGCAGGTGGACATCGCCGGCGGCATCGTCGCCGGGCGCCTCGCGCGCGGCCGCGTCGCCACGGTGTCGGTCAATTCCTTCGTCTTCAAGCAGCCGGTGCAGATCGGCGACGTGCTGTCGCTCTACGCCGACGTCTTGCGCGTCGGCAACACTTCGATCACGGTGGACGTGCAGGTGTTCGCCGAGCGCGGCCGCGCCGAGGCGCGCGTGGTGAAGGTGACCGAGGCGACGCTGACCTACGTCGCCATCGACCTCAAGGGCAAGCCGCGGCCGGTGCCGCGCAGCAAGCAAGCGAGGCGGTCTTCTTTCGCCAGGCGTTGAACCGCGGTGGCCCGCGGCCTAGAGCAGTTCCCGCGCGGCGCGCGCGATCAGGTCTTCCCTGGGGGGCAGTTCGGCGCGCGGGCAGCGAACGAATGCGATCACGATCGTCAGGCCGCTTCCGATCGACAGCTCGCTCAGGACCAGCGGCGGCGCCTGTTCGCCTGGAGCCTGCGCAATCTTGTAGCCCATCTGGTCCACGCGCAATTCGGTGCGCGCGAGGCTGACGCAATTCGCGGGCGCATTGAAGATGGCGTTGACGTGCTCGATGTGCGTATCGAGCGTGGCGAGGCTGGCCTTTACCTCGACGTAGTCGTCGACGGTCGCCTTTAGTTCGCCCTCGATCGATGCGATTTCAGCGGATGCATCGCCGGCGCCGCCGGCGATCTCCTCGATGCCGTTGCGGCGCAGGCTCAGCATTCGCAGTCGCGACCCGAGCATCGCCTTGCGCTGCTCCAGATCTACTGCGCGCTCGCCCAGCGCCGTGATGCGCTCCAGCGCCAGCCCTGCCAGGCGACGCAGAATCAACATGCCTACCTGGCGCCGGCATTCGAGCGCGTCGACCGCCGGCGCTAACAGGCGATGCTTGCCGAAACTTACGGTGGTCTGCGCGACATCCTGCTGCAGCGCGCCGTTGACGATTGCCGGAGCGAACACGCTGCGCTCCGTCTTCAGCATGCCGAGCAGCGCATGAGCTTCCATTGTCGGGGCATTGGCGGGCGCTGCGAAGAACGTCCGCAATTCCTCGCAGCGCCCTAACAGGGCGGAGAGGTCGCCGGCGGTGGCGAAATACGCATTAAGCAGCGGATCCGTCGACCAGGCAGCGCGCGACAATTCAATCGGAGCCGGCAACGAGCTGCCGAGCGCGCGCAGATACGCAATCGTCCGCTCGGCGCCTGGCGCGATCTTGCTCTGGTACCGGGATACGGTGCGCAGCCGCGGGTCCACCGCGTTGACGATTTCCTCCACCGCGACCCGCACCAGTTCCGGCTCTGCCGTCCCAGCGCCGCCGGTCGGCATGGCGCCGAACAACCGCGCAGCCACGTTGGAGAACAGTGTCGCAAACGGCATTGGCCGGTCTTGCCTCTATGCCATGATGTTCACGCCGCCGTCGACGTAGAGCGTTTCGCCCGACAGGCGCCGCGCATACGGGGTCGCCAGGTAGGCGCAGGTGAAGCCAACGTCCATGATGTCCACCAGTTCGCCCAGCGGCGCCCGCTGGGCGGCGTCATGCAGCAGCCGC
>DATJYN010000103.1:0-13050 GCA_035499575.1 Burkholderiales bacterium
GGAGGTGAGGGAGCTTCTCTCGAAGTACGAGTTTCCGGGGGACAAGACCCCGATCGTGATCGGCTCGGCGCTCAAGGCCCTGGAGGGGGACGAGGGGGAGCTGGGGGTGAAGGCGATCCTGAAGCTGGCCGAAGCGCTCGATAGCTACATCCCGCAGCCAAAGAGGGCGATCGACGGGCCCTTCCTGATGCCGGTGGAGGACGTGTTCTCGATCTCGGGCCGCGGCACGGTGGTCACCGGCCGGGTGGAGCGCGGCGTGATCAAGGTGGGCGATGAGATCGAGATCGTGGGCATCAAGCCCACGCAAAAGACCGTGTGCACGGGCGTGGAGATGTTCAGGAAGCTGCTGGACGAGGGCCAGGCCGGGGACAACGTGGGGATCCTGCTGCGCGGCACCAAGCGCGAGGAGATCGAGCGCGGCCAGGTGCTGGCCAAGCCCGGCTCGATCACCCCGCACGCCAAGTTCGAGTGCGAGGTGTACGTGCTGTCCAAAGAGGAGGGCGGGCGGCACACCCCGTTCTTCAACAACTACCGGCCGCAGTTCTACTTCCGCACCACCGACGTCACCGGGGCGGTGGAGCTGCCGAAGGGCACCGAGATGGTGATGCCGGGGGACAACGTGAAGATGGTGGTCACCTTGATCACGCCGGTGGCCATGGAGCAGGGGCTGCGCTTCGCGATCCGCGAGGGCGGCAAGACCGTGGGCGCCGGCGTCGTCGCCAAGGTCATCGAATAGCGGGACTAGGGGCATAGCTCAACTGGCAGAGCGTCGGTCTCCAAAACCGAAGGTTGGGGGTTCGATTCCCTCTGCCCCTGCCACTGAACGAACGAACGATCGAAGCGCGAAACGGATCTCGGAGCGGTAAATGGAAGGAATGGCGGACAAGATCAAGCTGACAATCGCGGCGCTGCTCGTCGCCGCGGGCATCGCCGGCTACTACGCGCTCGCCGCGCAGTCGATCCTGCTGCGCCTCGCCTCGCTGCTCGCGGGCATCGCGGCGGGCGTCGCGGTCGCCTGGGCGAGCGCCTACGGCCAGCAGTTCGCGGGCTTCGCGCGCGAGTCGCTCGTCGAGCTGCGCAAGGTCGTCTGGCCGACGCGCAAGGAAACCATGCAGACCACGGCGGCGGTGTTCGCGTTCGTGGTGGTGATGGCCGTGTTCCTCTGGGTGAGCGACAAGACGCTGGAATGGGTGCTGTACGACCTCATCCTGGGCTGGAAGAGAACCTGAACGATGGCAACGAACGTGACCGAACAATCAGCCAAGCGTTGGTACGTGGTGCACGCCTACTCGGGCTTCGAGAAGTCCGTGTCGCGCGCGCTCGAGGACCGGATCACTCGCGCCGGCATGAAGGAGAAGTTCGGCAAGATCCTGGTGCCGGTCGAGGAGGTCGTCGAAATGAAGGGCGGCCAGAAGCACATGTCCGAGCGCAAGTTCTTCCCGGGCTACGTGCTGGTCGAGATGGAGATGAACGACGATACCTGGCACCTGGTGAAGAACACCAACAAGGTGACCGGTTTCGTCGGCGGATCCGCGATGCGCCCGACGCCGATCTCGGAAAAGGAAGTCAACGCCATCATGCAGCAGATGCGTGAAGGCGTGGAGAAGCCGAAGCCCAAGGTACTGTTCGAGAACGGCGAAATGGTCCGCGTAAAGGATGGTCCGTTCACCGATTTCCAGGGTACGGTGGAAGACGTGAATTACGAGAAAAGCCGCCTGCGCGTGGCGGTCACGATTTTTGGACGTTCGACTCCGGTCGAACTGGAGTTCGGGCAGGTAGAGAAGGCATAGCAGGACAAGTGCGAACCCCGGGGAGGGCGCTCCGCGCCCGCTTGCACCCACTTTAGGAGACAAGAATGGCAAAGAAGATCGTCGGATTCATCAAGCTGCAGGTTCCTGCAGGCAAGGCGAACCCCGCCCCGCCCATCGGGCCGGCGCTTGGCCAGCGCGGCCTGAACATCATGGAGTTCTGCAAGGCGTTCAACGCCCAGACGCAGAAAACGGAGCCCGGCCTGCCGCTGCCCGTCGTCATCACGGCGTACACCGACAAGAGCTTCAGCTTCATCATCAAGACGCCGCCGGTGACGGTGCTGATCAAGAAGGCCGCCGGCATCGAGTCCGGCAGTCCGCGCCCGCATACCGACAAGGTCGGCAAGATCACCAAGAAGCAGGTCGAGGACATCGCCAAGGTGAAGATGCCTGACCTGAACGCGGCGAGCCTCGAGGCCGCGATGCGTACGGTCGCGGGCAGCGCGCGCTCCATGGGCATCATCGTGGAGGGCATGTAAATGAGCTCGATTTCCAAGCGCAGGAAGGCGTTCGCGAACAAGGTCGACCGGGCGAAGGCGTACCCGGCCCTGGACGCGATGAAGCTGGTCAAGGAAACCGCGACCGCGAAGTTCGACGAATCGGTGGACGTCGCCGTCAACCTCGGTATCGACGCGAAGAAATCCGACCAGACCGTGCGCGGCTCGGTCGTACTGCCGGCAGGCACGGGGAAGAAAGTGCGCGTAGCGGTGTTCGCTCAAGGCGACAAGGCGCAGGCGGCGAAGACGGCCGGTGCGGAACTCGTCGGCATGGAAGACCTGGCCGAGACCATCAAGGGCGGCAGCATGGAATTCGATGTGGTCATCGCGGCGCCGGATGCGATGCGGATCGTCGGCCAGCTCGGCCAGATCCTGGGACCGCGCGGCCTGATGCCGAATCCGAAGGTCGGCACCGTGACGCCTGACGTTGCCGCGGCGGTGAAGAACGCGAAAGGCGGCCAGGTGCAGTTCCGGGCCGACAAGACCGGCATCGTGCAATGCACGATCGGCCGCGCCTCGTTCACGCCGGAGCAATTGCGCGACAACCTGGGAGCGCTGCTGGATGCGCTCAACAAGTCGAAGCCAGCCAGCACGAAAGGAATTTTTCTGAAGAAGGTGTCCGTGTCGAGCACGATGGGACTGGGCGTGAAGGTCGACCCGTCCTCGCTTTCGGCGCAGGCGCAGTAGGTGCTGTCGAAGACCGTAGGAGCCCGTGAAAGGACGGCACTCGTGCCGTGTTGGGCTTAATCGAGTTGTGTCCTACGCAGACGGTGTTCCTGATTTCCAGGTCACCGGTTAACGCAAGAAAGGAGTGTGACCTTGGGACTTAATCTTGAGCAGAAGCAAGCGGTCGTAAGCGAGATCGCGGCGCAGCTCGGCAAGGCTCAGGCGGTGATCGTCGCGGAATATCGCGGCCTCGACGTCAGTGCGGTGACCGACCTGCGGGCCAAAGCCCGCAAGTCCGGCCTCTACCTGCGGGTGCTGAAGAACACTCTCGCGCGTCGTGCCGTCAAGGGCACGCAGTTCGAGAAGCTGTCCGACCAGATGGCCGGGCCGCTGATCTACGGCATTGCGCAGGACCCGGTGGCCGGGGCGAAGGTGCTCTCGGCGTTCGCCAAGGATAACGAGAAGTTCGTTATCAAGGGCGGCGCGATGGCCAATGCGCTGATGTCCGTCAAGGACGTCAAGGTGCTCGCGGCGCTACCCAGCAGGGAAGAACTGCTGGCCAAGCTGGTGGGCACGATGCAGGCGCCGGTGGTCAAGCTGGTGCGCACGATGAACGAGGTGCCGGGCAAGTTCGTCCGCACGCTCGCCGCGGTGCGCGACGCGCAGGCCAAGCAGGCAGCTTGAACGAACCGCGAATCGATATCAGGAACCCTTTAGAAATCAGGAGATGACAATGGAACGTGCACAAATTCTGGAAGCAGTATCGAAACTGACCGTCCTCGAGCTCTCGCAACTCATCAAGGACATGGAAGAGAAGTTCGGCGTGTCCGCGGCTGCTGCGGTTGCCGTGGCAGGCCCGGCAGCGGCGGCGGCCGGCGGTGCGGCGGCCGAAGAGAAGACCGAGTTCGCGGTCATGCTCACCGTGGTTGGCGACAACAAAGTGAACGTGATCAAGGCGGTGCGTGAAGTGACCAGCTTGGGCCTGAAGGAGGCCAAGGATCTGGTTGACGGCGCTCCCAAGCCGGTCAAGGAGGGCATCTCCAAGGCCGACGCCGACGCGATCGCGAAGAAGCTGACCGACGCGGGCGCCAAGGTCGAAATCAAGTAGTTGAACTTTAGTACCGGGACGGGGTCTTGGTGGGCCCGGGAGACGAGGTCTCCCGGGTACTTCGGCCCCTCCCGGAGTTTTGCATTGAGCGCGAAAGACCCTTTGTTGCTGGGGATTTAGGAGCCTTCATGACCTATTCGTTGACCGAGCGTAAACGCATCCGCAAGAGCTTCGCCAAGCGCGCGAACGTGCAGCCCGTACCGTACCTGCTCGCGACCCAGCTCGAGTCCTACACCGCGTTCCTGCAGGCGCACATTGCGCCGGAATCGCGGCGCAACGAAGGATTGCAGGCCGCGTTCACCTCGATTTTCCCGATCTCCTCGCATGCCGGCACGGCGCGCCTGGAGTTCGTGAGTTTTCAGCTCGGCGAGCCGCCGTTCGACGTCAAGGAGTGCCAGCAGCGCGGCCTGACCTACGCGAGCCCCTTGCGCGCCAAGGTGCGCCTGGTGATTCTCGACAAGGAGTCGCCAAAGCCGATCCCCAAGGAAGTGAAGGAGCAGGAGGTGTACATGGGCGAGATCCCGCTCATGACCACCACCGGCTCGTTCGTCATCAACGGCACGGAGCGCGTGATCGTTTCCCAGCTGCACCGCTCGCCTGGCGTGTTCTTCGAGCACGACCGCGGCAAGACCCACAGTTCCGGCAAGCTGCTGTTCTCGGCGCGCATCATCCCGTACCGCGGCTCCTGGCTGGATTTCGAATTCGACCCGAAGGACATCGTGTTCTTCCGCGTCGACCGCCGGCGCAAGATGCCGGTGACGATCCTGCTGAAGGCGCTGGGTTACACGCCCGAGCGGATCCTCAAGGAATTCTTCGCTTTCGACACCTTCACGATCGAACCGAACGCCGTGTTGTTCGAGATCGTGCCGGAGCGCCTGCGCGGCGAAGTCGCGCGCTTCGACATCGTCGACAAATCCGGAAAAACCGTCGTCGCCAAAGACAAGCGCATCACCGTCAAGCACATCCGCGACATGGAGTCGGCGGGCATCAAGCGCATCACTGCGCCGGATGAATTCATCCTCGGCCGCACGCTGGCTCACAACGTCGTGGCCGGTGACACCGGCGAAGTCATCGCCAATGCGAACGACGAGATCACCGAAGAGTTGCTCGCCAAGTTGCGCGAAGCCAAGACCGGCAAGATCCAGACGCTGTTCACCAACGATCTGGACCAGGGCCCGTACATCTCGCAGACCCTGCGCACCGATGAAACGACCGACCGCACGGCGGCCCGCGTTGCCATCTACCGCATGATGCGTCCCGGCGAGCCGCCGACCGAGGACGCGGTCGAGACGCTGTTCAACGGCCTGTTCTTCGCCGAGGAACGCTACGACCTTTCGGCCGTGGGCCGCATGAAGTTCAACCGGCGCATCAACGTCGCCACCGAGAGCAGTTGGCAGGCCCGCTTCAAGAACATCGCGCTGCCGAAGGAAATCGAAGCCGAGGTGCGCGCGTACTGGAAGGGCGCGCCCGAACTTTCGCTCAACAAGATCAGTCTGGAAAGCGCGACCACCGAGGCCGAAGCCGTCGCGATGGTCGACAAGATGTACCACGACCTGAAATCGAAGGGCGTCGACAAGCAGAAGCTCGAATTCAAGATCGAGACGCGCTTCACGCTCAGTCCCAAGGACATCGTCGAGGTGATCCGCATCCTCGTTGAGCTGCGCAACGGCCGTGGCGACATCGACGACATCGACCATCTCGGCAACCGGCGTGTTCGTTCGGTGGGCGAACTCGCGGAAAACCAGTTCCGCGCCGGCCTGGTGCGCGTCGAGCGCGCCGTCAAGGAGCGCCTGTCGCAGGCTGAGTCCGAGAATCTGATGCCGCATGACCTGATCAACGCCAAGCCGATCTCGGCGGCGATCAAGGAGTTCTTCGGCTCCAGCCAGCTGTCGCAGTTCATGGACCAGACCAACCCCTTGTCGGAGATCACCCACAAGCGCCGCGTTTCGGCCCTTGGGCCGGGCGGCCTCACGCGCGAGCGCGCCGGCTTCGAAGTGCGCGACGTGCATCCGACCCATTACGGCCGCGTCTGCCCGATCGAGACGCCGGAAGGTCCGAACATCGGCCTGATCAATTCGCTCGCGTTGTACGCGCGCACCAACAAGTATGGGTTCCTCGAGACGCCGTACCGCAAGGTGAACAACAGCAAGGTCACCGACCAGATCGAGTTCCTGTCGGCGATCGAGGAAGGCCACTACGTGATCGCGCAGGCCAATGCCGCGATCGACAAGTCGGGCAAGCTGACCGACACCCTGGTCTCCTGCCGCATCAAGAATGAATTCGAGTTGAAGGCGCCGGAAGACGTGCAATACATGGACGTCGCGCCCTCGCAGATCGTTTCAGTGGCGGCTTCGCTGATTCCGTTCCTCGAGCACGACGACGCCAACCGCGCGCTGATGGGCTCCAACATGCAGCGCCAGGCGGTGCCTTGCCTGCGCCCGGAAAAGCCGCTGGTTGGCACCGGCGTCGAGCGCACCTCCGCGGTTGACTCGGGCACCTGCGTCGTCGCACTGCGTGGCGGCGTGGTGGACTACGTGGACGCCAACCGGATCGTCGTGCGCGTGAACGACGACGAGACCGTGCCAGGCGACGTCGGCGTGGACATCTACAAGCTGACCAAGTACACGCGCTCGAACCAGAACACCAACATCAATCAGCGCGCGGTCGTGAAACCCGGCGAGATCATCGCCAAGGGCGACGTGATCGCCGACGGCGCCTCCACCGACCTGGGCGAGCTCGCGCTCGGCCAGAACATGCTGGTCGCGTTCATGCCCTGGAACGGCTACAACTTCGAGGACTCGATCCTGATCTCGGAGCGCGTGGTCGGTGACGAGCGCTTTACCTCGATCCACATCGAGGAACTTACCGTGGTTGCCCGCGACACCAAGCTCGGGCCGGAAGAAATCACGCGCGACATCTCGAACCTCTCCGAGGCGCAGCTCTCGCGCCTGGACGAGTCCGGCATCGTCTACATTGGCGCCGAAGTCGAGGCCGGCGACGTGCTGGTCGGCAAGGTCACGCCCAAGGGCGAGACCCAGCTGACGCCCGAAGAGAAGCTGCTGCGCGCGATCTTCGGCGAGAAGGCTTCGGACGTGAAGGACACCAGCCTGCGCGTGCCCTCGGGCATCTCGGGCTGCGTGATCGACGTGCAGGTGTTCACCCGCGAAGGCATCGAGCGCGACAAGCGCAGCCAGTCGATCATCGAGGAAGAGCTGAAGCACTACAAGACCGACCTTGCGGACCAGATGCGCATCGTCGAATCCGACACCTTCGAGCGCCTGGAGCGCCTGCTCACGGGCAAGACCGCCAACGGCGGCCCGAAGCGCCTTGCCAAGGGCACCAAGATTACTAAGGGCTACCTTGATACGCTGGAGAAGTACGACTGGTTCGATATCCGACTCGGCAACGAAGAGGCGGCGGCCCAGCTCGAAGGGCTGAAGGATTCCATCGCGCAGAAGCGCAAGGAATTCGACGCGATGTTCGAGGCCAAGCGCAAGAAACTCACGCAGGGCGACGAACTGCCGCCGGGCGTGCTGAAAATGGTCAAGGTCTACGTCGCGGTGAAGCGCCGCCTTCAGCCCGGCGACAAGATGGCCGGCCGCCACGGCAACAAGGGCGTGATCTCGAAGATCGTGCCGGTGGAGGACATGCCCCATGCGGCCGACGGCACGCCTGTCGACCTGGTGCTGAACCCGCTCGGCGTGCCGTCGCGCATGAACGTTGGCCAGATCCTGGAAGTGCACCTCGGCTGGGCGGCCAAGGGCCTCGGTATCAAGATCGGCGAAATGCTCAAGACGCAGCAGAAGATCGCCGACGTGCGCAAGTTTGTCGAGCGGATCTACAACGAGAAGGGCAAGGAGGAAGACATCTCCAAGCTGACCGATGAGGAAATCGTGCAGCTGGCGACCAACCTGAAGGAGGGCGTGCCCTTCGCGACGCCGGTGTTCGACGGCGCCTCCGAGTCGGAAATCAACGCCATGCTCGAGCTCGCCAGCCTGCCGGTTTCGGGCCAGCTGACGCTGCACGACGGGCGCACCGGCGAAGCCTTCGACCGGCCGGTCACGGTGGGCTACATGCACGTGCTCAAGCTGCACCACCTGGTCGACGACAAGATGCACGCGCGCTCGACCGGGCCCTACTCGCTGGTCACGCAGCAGCCGCTCGGCGGCAAGGCGCAGTTCGGCGGCCAGCGCTTCGGCGAGATGGAGGTATGGGCGCTGGAAGCCTACGGCGCGGCCTACACGCTGCAGGAAATGCTCACGGTCAAGTCCGACGACATCAACGGCCGCACCAAGGTCTACGAGAACATCGTCAAGGGCGACCACAAGATCGACGCGGGCATGCCCGAGTCGTTCAACGTGCTGGTGAAGGAAATCCGTTCCCTCGGGATCGACATCGACCTGGAGAGGTACTAAGCCATGAAAGCGCTACTCGAGCTCTTCAAGCAGGTACAGCAGGACGAGGAATTCGACGCGATCAAGATCGGGCTCGCCTCGCCCGAGAAGATCCGTTCCTGGTCCTATGGCGAAGTGAAGAAGCCGGAGACCATCAACTACCGCACCTTCAAGCCGGAGCGGGACGGCCTCTTCTGCGCCAAGATCTTCGGGCCGATCAAGGACTACGAGTGCCTTTGCGGCAAGTACAAGCGCCTGAAGCACCGTGGCGTCATCTGTGAAAAATGCGGGGTTGAAGTCACCCTTGCCAAGGTTCGCCGCGAGCGGATGGGCCACATCGAGCTTGCGAGCCCGGTGGCGCACATTTGGTTCCTGAAGTCGCTGCCGTCGCGCCTGGGCCTGGTGCTCGACATGACGCTGCGCGACATCGAGCGCGTGCTGTACTTCGAAGCGTATGTCGTGACCGATCCCGGCCTGACGCCGCTCAAGCGCTGCCAGCTGCTGACCGAGGACGACTACCTCGCCAAGGTCGAGGAATACGGTGACGACTTCGCGGCCGCGATGGGCGCCGAGGGCGTGCGCGCGCTGCTGCGCGCGATCGACCTCAAGAAGGAGATCGACACGCTGCGCAAGGACCTGGAAGAAACCTCGTCCGATGCCAAGATCAAGAAGCTCGCCAAGCGCCTCAAGGTGCTGGAAGGTTTCAAGAACTCCAACATCAAGCCCGACTGGATGGTGATGGAGGTGCTGCCGGTGCTGCCACCGGAACTGCGCCCGCTGGTGCCGCTGGACGGCGGCCGCTTCGCGACCTCCGACCTGAACGACCTTTACCGCCGGGTGATCAACCGCAATAACCGCCTGAAGCGCCTGCTCGAACTCAAGGCGCCGGAGATCATCGTCAAGAACGAGAAGCGCATGCTGCAGGAAGCCGTTGATTCGCTCCTCGACAACGGTCGCCGCGGCAAGGCGATGACCGGGGCCAACAAGCGCCCGCTCAAGTCGCTCGCCGACATGATCAAGGGCAAGGGCGGCCGCTTCCGCCAGAATCTGCTGGGCAAGCGCGTCGATTACTCCGGCCGCTCGGTCATCGTGGTCGGCCCGCAGCTCAAGCTGCACCAGTGCGGTCTGCCGAAGAAGATGGCGCTCGAGCTCTTCAAGCCGTTCATCTTCAACAAGCTGGAGCTGCTCGGTCTTGCCACCACCATCAAGGCGGCCAAGCGCCTGGTGGAGCAGGAAGTGCCCGAGGTCTGGGACATCCTGGAAGAAGTGATCCGCGAGCACCCGGTGATGCTGAACCGCGCACCCACGTTGCACCGCCTCGGCATCCAGGCTTTCGAGCCGGTGCTGATCGAAGGCAAGGCGATTCAGCTGCACCCGCTGGTCTGCGCCGCGTTCAACGCGGACTTCGACGGCGACCAGATGGCGGTGCACGTGCCGTTGTCCCTGGAAGCACAGATGGAAGCGCGCACGCTGATGCTGGCGTCGAACAACGTCCTGTCGCCCGCCAACGGCGAGCCGATCATCGTGCCCTCGCAGGACATCGTGCTCGGCCTGTACTACGCCACCCGCGAGCGGATTAACGCCAAGGGCGAAGGCATGAGTTTCTACAACGTGGGCGAGGTGTCGCGCGCCTACGAGTCGCGCCAGGTCGAGCTGCACGCCAAGTGTTGGGTGCGCATCAAGGAAGTCGAGCTAAGCGAGGGCGGCGAGCGCAAGGAGAAGACCACGCGCTACGAAACCACGGTGGGTCGTGCGCTGCTGTCGGAAATCCTGCCGGCGGGCCTGTCGTTCGAATTGCTAAACCGGGCGCTGAAGAAGAAGGAAATCTCGCGCCTCATTAACGTCGGCTTCCGGCGTTGCGGGCTGCGCGAGACGGTGATTTTCGCCGACAAGCTGATGCAGGCGGGCTTTACCATGGCCACGCGTGGCGGCATTTCGTTCGGTGTGAATGACATGCGCATTCCGACCGTCAAGCAGGAAATGATCGCGGCGGCCGAGGCCGAGGTGAAGGAAATCGAGTCCCAGTACACCTCGGGCCTGGTCACCGTGGGCGAGCGCTACAACAAGGTCGTGGACATCTGGTCGCGCTGCGGCGAGCAGGTCGGCAAGGTGATGATGGAGCAGCTCGGCACCGAGGAGACCACCGACCGCCACGGCAAGAAAGTGCGCCAGGAGGCGTTCAACTCCATCTACATGATGGCCGACTCCGGCGCGCGCGGTTCGGCGGCGCAGATCCGGCAGCTCGCCGGCATGCGCGGCCTGATGGCCAAGCCCGACGGCTCGATCATCGAGACGCCGATTACGGCCAATTTCCGCGAAGGCCTGAACGTGCTGCAGTACTTCATCTCCACGCACGGCGCCCGCAAGGGTCTGGCCGACACGGCGCTGAAGACCGCGAACTCGGGCTACCTGACGCGGCGTCTCGTAGACGTGACGCAGGATCTGGTGGTCACCGAGGACGATTGCGGGACGCAGAACGGCGTTGCGATGAAGGCGCTGGTCGAGGGTGGCGAAGTCGTGGAGGCGCTCAAGGAGCGCATCCTCGGCCGCGTGACCGCGATCGAAATGCCGCATCCGGAAACGCAGGATGTGCTGTTCCCGGCCGGCACGCTGCTGGACGAGGACGCGGTCGAGACGATCGACAACCTGGGCATCGACGAAGTCAAGGTGCGCACTGCGCTCAGCTGCGACACGCGCTGGGGCGTCTGCTCGAAGTGCTACGGGCGCGATCTTGGCCGTGGCACGCCGGTCAACGTCGGTGAGGCGATCGGCGTCATTGCCGCACAATCCATCGGCGAGCCGGGCACGCAGTTGACGATGCGGACTTTCCACATCGGTGGCGCGGCGAGCAGGACGGCGGTGCAGAACAACGTCGAGGCGAAGTCGGCCGGTACGGCGCGCTTCACAGCGGCCATGCGCTACGTACAGAACGCCAAGGGCGATAAGGTGGTGATCTCGCGTTCCGGCGAGGTCATCGTCGAGGACGACAATCATCGCGAACGGGAGCGCCACAAGGTTCCCTACGGCGCGCTGCTGTCGGTCACCGACGGCAAGCAGGTCAAGGCTGGCAACAGCCTGGCGACCTGGGATCCGCACCATCGTCCGATCGTCACGGAGTACACCGGCACGGTACGCTTCGAGAACGTCGAGGAAGGTACCACTGTCGCCAAGCAGATCGACGACGTCACGGGCCTTTCCACGCTGGTCGTGATCGACCCCAAGCGCCGCGGCAGCGCGGCAGCGAAGGGCGTGCGGCCGTCGGTCAAGATGATCAACGAGCAGGGCGAGGAAGTGAAGATCGCCGGCACCGACCACGCAGTGAACATCAGCTTCCCGGTAGGCGCCGTGATTGCGGTGCGCGACGGCCAGCAGGTGTCGGTGGGCGAAGTGCTCGCGCGCATCCCGCAGGAAACCTCCAAGACCCGCGACATCACGGGCGGCCTGCCGCGCGTGGCGGAGCTGTTCGAGGCGCGTTCCCCCAAGGATGCCGGCATGCTCGCGGAAGTCACCGGCACGGTCAGCTTCGGCAAGGACACCAAGGGCAAGCAGCGCCTGGTGATCACCGACCTCGACATGCAGCAGCACGAGTACCTGATCGCCAAGGACAAGCACCTGCTGGTGCACGACGGCCAGGTGGTGAACAAGGGCGAGATGATCGTCGACGGTCCGGTGGACCCGCACGACCTGCTGCGCCTGCTCGGCGTGGAAGAGCTCGCGCGCTACATCATCGACGAGGTGCAGGACGTGTACCGCCTGCAGGGCGTGAAGATCAACGATAAGCACATCGAGGTGATCGTGCGGCAGATGCTGCGCCGCGTCGAAGTCACTGACCCGGGCGAAACCTCGTTCATCACGGGCGAGCAGGCGGAACGCGCCGACGTGCTGGAGGAGAATGAAAAGGCGGAGAAGGAAGGCAAGAAGCCGGCCGTCTACGCCTACATGCTGCTCGGCATCACCAAGGCGTCGCTGTCGACCGACTCGTTCATTTCCGCGGCCTCCTTCCAGGAGACCACGCGGGTGCTGACCGAGGCGGCGATCATGGGCAAGCGCGACGGCCTGCGCGGCTTGAAGGAGAACGTCATCGTCGGCCGCCTCATCCCGGCGGGTACCGGCATGGCGTACCACAAGGTTCGCAGGGACCAGGCCGCCGAGCCGACCCCGGTGGACCTGCCCGTGCCGGAAGCGGCTCCGGCCGTGGAAGCGGCGGCGGGCGGCGCCTAGGCGCTGGTTGTTTTGCTGGATTGAAAAAGGCGCCGCGAGGCGCCTTTTTCATTTGTGCGGCTATCGCCGCGTGACGCGGATTCCTTCGAGGTACAGCTCGTCCAGCCCGCAATCCAGGAAATCGGCGATGGCGTCTTCGGCGCTCCGCACGATGGACCGGCCATGCGGGTTGAAGGAGGTGTTGATTGCCGCTCCGATGCCGGTGATTTCCTTGAGCCGCTTCAGCAGCCGGTGCAGGCCCGGGTTGTCCGCCTGCTCGACGAACTGCGCCCGGGCGGTGCCGTCGACATGGACGATCGCCGGCAGCCTGGCGCGGAAGCCCTCCCGCATGCGGAATGCGACCGCCATGTGCTTGT
>DATJYN010000104.1:0-10967 GCA_035499575.1 Burkholderiales bacterium
CTGCCGTTCTCGCCGCCCACTGCGGCGATCGGCGCCATCGAAGCCGCCAACCTGCTGGCGCTCGCCTTGCTCGGCAACGCGCTCGGCTTCGTCATGTATTTCCGCCTCATCAGCGACGTCGGCGCCACGCGCGCGCTCACGGTCACCTACCTGATGCCCTTCTTCGGCCTGCTCTGGGGCATGCTGTTCCTCGGTGAATCGCTGCCTGCCACCGCGCTCGCGGGCGGCGTATTGATCCTTGCCGGCACGGTATTGGTGACGCGCGGCTAAAATTGCGGGTTCATGCCCGCTTACCCGAATCTTTTCCGTCCGCTGGAACTCCCCGGCGCGACGCTGCCGAACCGCATCCTCATGGGCTCGATGCACACGGGGCTGGAAGCGCGCCCCGATGGCATGCCGCGGCTCGCCGCGTTCTACGCCGAACGCGCACGCGGCGGCGCGGCGCTGATCGTCACCGGCGGTTTCTCGCCGAACGACGCCGGCGAGCTCGCACCGCATCGCGCGCAGATGAGCACCAGGGAAGACGCCCAGCGCCATCGCGTCATCCCCCTGGCGGTGCACGACGCCGGCAGCCGCATCGTGCTGCAGATCCTGCACTCCGGGCGCTACGGCTATCACGACAATATCGTTGCGCCCTCGCCCATCAAATCCGGCATCAACCCCGGCACGCCGCGCGAACTCGGCGCCGCGGAAATCGAGCAGACCATTGGCGACTTCGTGCGCGCCGCAGTACTCGCGCAGACGGCGGGCTACGACGGCGTGGAAATCATGGGCTCGGAGGGCTACCTGATCACGCAGTTCCTCGCCCCGCGCACCAACCAGCGCAAGGACGACTGGGGCGGGCCGCTCGCGAACCGCATGCGCTTCGCCTGCGAGATCGTGCGCCAGACGCGCGCCGCCACCGGGCCGGAATTCATCATCGTATTCCGCATCTCCGCCCTCGAGCTGGTGGAAGGCGGCCTCTCCGGCGCGGAAACGGTCGAACTCGGCCGGGCCATCGAGAAAGCGGGTGCCACGATCCTGAACACCGGCATCGGCTGGCACGAGGCGCGCATCCCGACCATTGCGCAGGCGGTGCCGCGCGCCGGCTTCGCCTGGGCCGCGCGGCGCATCAGGGAAGCAGTAAAGATCCCGGTGGTCGCCTCGAATCGCATTAACGCGCCGGAAATCGCCGAGGACATCCTCGCGCGCGGTGAAGCGGACATGGTGTCGCTCGCGCGCGCGATGCTGGCGGACGCGGAATTCTCGAACAAAGCCAAAGCCGGCGACCGCGCCGGCATCAATATCTGCATCGCCTGCAACCAGGCCTGCCTCGACCACTACTTCGTCGGCCTGCCGGCGAGCTGCGTGGTGAATCCGCGGGCAGGACGGGAAATGAAGCTTGTGTACTCAAAGACCACGAGTAAAAAACGCGTCGCGGTAGTTGGCGGTGGCCCGGCGGGCCTCTCCTGCGCCTCGGTGGCAGCCGAGCGCGGCCACGAAGTGACGCTGTTCGAGCAGGCCGCCGAGCTGGGCGGCCAGTTCAACCTGGCGAAGCGGATTCCCGGCAAGCGGGAATTCGCCGAATCCGTCGCCTATTACGCCGAGCGCCTGCGCAGGGCTGGAGTCGAGGTGCGGCTGAACCGCGCCGCGAATGACGCCGACCTCGCGGCATTCGACGAGGTCGTGCTGGCGACCGGCATCGATCCACGCAAGCCGGCGATTCCCGGCATCGGTCACAAGAGCGTCGTGGGCTACGCAGATCTGCTCGCGGGCCGTGTCCAGGCGGGCCGCAAGGTGGTCATCATCGGCGCGGGCGGCATCGGCTTCGACCTCGCGCTGTTCCTGCTCGAGCATGCCAGCCGTTCCACGCTGGACCCTGCCGAATTCGACAGGCACTGGGGCATCACCCGGGATGCCGCCGTCGCGGGCGGGCTCGATGCGGCCGGCATGGAAAAACCGCATGCGGAATTCCAGATCACCATGCTGAAGCGCTCCTCGACACCTTTTGGCAGCACGCTTGGCCGCACCACCGGCTGGGTGCACCGCGCGGAGCTGCAGCGCAACGGCGTGAAGATGCTCAAGGGCGTCGAATACCGGCGCATCGACGACGCCGGCGTGCACATTGCCGTGGACGGGAAGGAAAGCGTGATTCCAGCGGATACCGTTGTCATTTGTGCCGGGCAGGTACCGAAACGGGAGCTGAAAGCGACCCATTTCATCGGCGGCGCCAAGGAAGCCGGCGAACTGGATGCCAAGCGCGCCATGCTGGAAGGCGCCGAGCTGGCGGCGAGCCTCTGATGGTCTCCTGGAAGCGCAAGCTGAAGCTGCTGCTGCGCTCGCGCAATCCTGAATTCGTGCGCCACGCGCTGGGCCCGTTCGACGCGGCGACGCGCTCGATCGCCTGGCAGGGCATGCAACTCCACTACCGGCCGGGATCGAGCGACCCCTGGGCGATCCACGACCATTTGATGAAGCCGCGCGAGCGCGATGAATACGCGCCGCCGAAGGAATTTCCGCTCGCGCGCGCGGATGTACGCAAGGTGCTCGACATCGGCGCCAACGTCGGCGTCACGGCGCTGTATTTCTCGCAGATCTTCCCGAACGCCGACATCTATTCCTTCGAGCCTGCGCCGGACAATTTCGCGGTACTGCAGAAGAACGCGGCCAACTGCGGCCGCATCCGCGCCTTCAATTTCGCGCTCGGCGCGCAGGACGCGACGCTGGAACTGTTCGCCAGCGACAACCCGGTCAATTTCGGCGGCTACAGCCTGCACGCCGCGGGCAGCGACACCTCGAAGAAGACCTCGATCCCGGTGCGGCGCGTCGCTACGGTGCTGGCGGAGCTGGGGCTGCAGGCGGTCGACGTCGTCAAGGTCGACACCGAGGGCGCCGAATGGGACATCCTGACGGCTTTCCCGGAAAACGTGCTGCGCAGCGCCAGCTACGTCACCGGCGAGCTGCACGGCAACCGGGACTTCGCGCTGCTCGACTACCTGTCGCGCTGGTTCGACGTCGGCCTGCGCAAGAAACTCTCCAGCCGGTTGTTCAATTTCCAGGCGGTCGCCAAGAATAACGCGGTCCTTCCTGCCGGGGCTTCGTCGTAAACTAGCCGCATGGGAACCGTCGTTGCACTGACCGGGCAGGTGGGCGGCGCGAAGCTGGTGGACGGCCTGTACCGGCTGCGCGGCAAGGACCTCGCC
Source organism: Burkholderiales bacterium (assembly GCA_035499575.1). Classification (GTDB taxonomy): domain Bacteria; phylum Pseudomonadota; class Gammaproteobacteria; order Burkholderiales; family SG8-39; genus RBG-16-66-20. The sequence continues at coordinate 3,183 of DATJYN010000104.1, forward strand.
GCGATCGTCAACACGGGCGACGACTACGACCACCTGACGCTGCGCTTCTCGCCGGATATCGATACCGTCCTCTACGTGCTCGCCGACATGGCGAACGCGTCCGCGGCCTGGGAGCCGGCCGGCGAAAGCCACGCCCTGTTCGCCACGCTTAAGCGCTTCGGTGGCCCCGACGCGCTGACGCTCGGCGACAAGGGCCTCGCGGCGCCGCTGCTGCGCACCGCCTGGCTGGCCGAGGATCGCCGCCTGACCGCCATCACGCTGGATTTCTGCAAGCAGCTAGGCATCAATGCGCGCGTGCTGCCGATGAGCGACGACCCGGTGCGCACCCACGTGCTCACCGACAGCGGCGAAATGAGCTTCCAGGAATACTTCACCACGCACGCCTGCGAGCCGGTGGTCAAGGGCTTCCATTACGCAGGCGCCGAAGAGGCGATGCTCACGCCCGAAGTCTCGAACGCGCTCGACTCCGAGGACCTCGAAGCCGTGGTGCTGTGCCCCGCCAACCCGTACCACACCATCCGCCCGATCCTGGAAGTCCCGGGTATGCGCGAAATGCTGCGCAAGCGCGGCGCCCCGGTGATCGCGGTGACGCCGATCGTCGGCGGCAAGGCGCTCAAGGGTTCGGCCGGCAAGATCATGCGAGAGCTCCGGCACGAAGCTTCCGCCCGCCGCGTAGCGCTTGAATACCTGCGCCTGATCGACGGGTTCGTGATCGACAGCGAGGACCAGGCGGGCGCCGAGGACGTGCGCGCGAGCGGCATGGAGGTGCTGGTCACCAACACCGTGATGCGCACGCTGGAAGACCGCACTGCGCTCGCGCGCTCGGTGCTGGCGTTCGCGCAGACCATCCGCGAACGGCGCCTGCAGGAAGCCTAGCGCGCGTGAACGCCGGGGCCGCACCGCTGATGCCGGCAGCCGAGGCCGCCGCCCTGTTCGGGCGCGTCGCCGGCAACATCGAGAAAGTCATGCGCGGCAGCCGCGACAGCGTGCGCAAGCTGCTGGCCGCCTTCGCTTCGGGCGGCCACGTGCTGATCGAGGACTACCCGGGCACCGGAAAAACCACGCTCGCCAAGAGCCTCGCCGCATCCATCGGCGCCAGGTTCACGCGCGTGCAGTTCACGCCCGACCTGCTGCCTTCGGACATCCTCGGCGTCTCCATTTTCAACCAGAAGGACCAGGTCTTCGAATTCCGCGCCGGACCGGTGTTCACCTCGATCCTGCTGGCCGACGAGATCAACCGCGCCTCGCCGCGTACGCAATCGGCGCTGCTGGAAGTCATGGCCGAAGGCCAGGTTTCGGTCGAGGGCCGCACGCACGCGGTGGACGAACTGTTCTTCGTCGTCGCGACGCAGAACCCGGTCGAATTCCGCGGCACCTATCCGCTGCCCGAGGCGCAGATGGACCGCTTCGCGATGCGCATTGCGCTCGGCTACGTCGACGCCGAGGTGGAAGCCGAAGTGCTCGCGGCGCAGGACCTCGGCCATCCGCTCGCCGCGCTGCGCGCGGTCGCCGCACACGACGAAGTGCTGGCGCTGAAGGAGCGCGTGCGCCACGTGCGCCTCTCGGATGAACTGCGCCGCTACATCATCGAGCTCGTGCGTCGCACGCGCAGCGCCCCGCAGGTGCAGCTCGGCTGCGGGCCGCGCGCCTCGATCGCGCTGGCCGGCGCCGCCAAGGCGCTGGCGCTGTTCGACGGCGAGGAATACGTGCGCCCGGAGCAGCTGCACGAACTCGCCGTGCCGGTGCTCGCGCACCGCATGGTCCTTGATCCGCAGGCGAAATTCGCCGGCGCCACCGCCGCGGCCCTGGTCGGCGACATCCTGCGCGAGGTGCCGGTGCCCGCGTGAGGAAGTTCATCTACCGCGCGCTGCGGATCACCGGCGCGCTCGACCACTGGCTGCGCGAGCGCCTGACGCCCGCCGGCTGGCTCGCGCTGGGCATGGCGGGCGCGGCAGCCGCAGCCGGCCTGGACACCACCCAGACCGTCACCTACCGTGCCTTCACCTTCCTCGCCGTGCTGCTGGCGCTTTGCTACGCGGTCAGCCTTTTCTTCCGCGCGCGGCTGGACCTGCGCCGGGACCTGCCGCGCTACGCCACCGCGGGCGAGCCCTGCGTCTACCGTGTCACCGTCGCCAACCACGGCGCGCGCACGCTCGAGGGCGCGTCGTTGCTCGAGCGCTTTCGCGACCCGCGTCCCGGCTTCGAGGAATGGCGGCGCACTCGCGAGCCGGGCGAGGAGCACCGCAACTGGTGGGACCGCACGGTCGGCTATTTCCGCTGGCGCTGGCTGATCGAGCGGCGCGTGCCGCGCGATGCCGGGGCCGGCGAGCTTGGCCCGCTCGCGCCCGGCGAACGGCAGGAACTGCGGCTTTCCTTCACGCCGCGCCGGCGCGGCCGCATCGAGCTGGCCGGGCTTACCGTGCGCCGGCCCGATCCGCTCGGACTGGTGCGCGGGCTCGCGCAGCTGCCGCTCGCCGCGCGGCTGATCGCGTTGCCGCGCCGCTACCGGCTGCCCGAGGTCGCGCTGCCGGGCCGGCGCAAGTACCAGCCGGGCGGGGTCTCGCTCGCGGCCTCGGTCGGCGACTCGGAGGAATTCCTTGCGTTGCGCGACTACCGGCCGGGCGACCCGCTGCAGCGCGTGCACTGGAAAAGCTACGCGCGCACCGGCAAGCCGGTCGTGAAGGAATACCAGGACGAGTTCTTCGAGCGCCACGCGCTGGTGCTCGATACCGGCACGCAACGCGGCGAGGACGGTGCCTTCGAGGATGCGGTCGCGCTCGCCGCATCCTTCGTCTACACCATCGACACGCACGAGTGCCTGCTCGATCTGCTGTTCGTCGGCCCCGGCGCAAGCGACGGCCACTCCGAGCGGGACGCGCCGCAGCCCGGCGTGCGCGCCTACACCGCCGGCCGTGGGCAAATGCAGTCCGAGCACATGCTCGAGGTGCTCGCCGCGATATCGCCCAGCGAACCGGCCGCCTTCTCCGAGCTCGCGCGTGCCGTGGTGGCGCGACGCGAAAGCCTCTCGAGCGTAATCCTGATCCTGCTCGCCTGGGACGGGCAGCGGCACGAGCTGTTGTCGGCGTTGCAAGCGACGGGCGCCGACGTGCGCACGCTGCTCGTGTGCCCTGAGAGCGACGCTCCGCGCGGCGGGGCTCCCGGGATCGCGCATTTGATTCCCGGCAACATCGAACGCGGACTTGCAGGGCTACGGTGAATACGCCTCCTTTCCTGATGGGCGCCGCGCTCGTCTTCTGGGGCTGGCAAAGCGGCAACCTTGCGGTCGGTGCCCTGCTCGGCCTCACACTCGAGGGACTGCGCGCGCTGCGACTGCGCGTCGACTTGGGCGTGCAAGAACATTCCACGATCGCCGACCTGTCCACGGTCGGCTTCGTGCTGCTCGCCGTGCTGCTTGCCGCCAACCGCGGCATCGGCGCCGGCATCCTGCAAGCCTTCGTCTGGCAGCCGGTGGCGCTGTCGCCGATCATCGCGGCGCAGCTGGTGAGCGCCGATCGCCGCCTGCCGTTGTCGGCCTTGTTCCGCTACATGCGCAAGCTGCGGCTCAGGCGCCCCGACATCAAGGATCCCCGGGTGGATGTAAGCGCCGTCTACGTTTCGCTCGCGCTGCTCGCGGCGGGTGTCGCCAACCAGCGCGGCCCGGAGTACTACGTCGCGGTGGTCGCGGGCACCGGCCTGCTGCTTTACGCGGCGCGGCCGCGCGGCGCCAGCATGGCTGCCGCTGCGTTGTTGCTGGGCTCGGCGGCGCTGATCGGCCACGTCGCGCACGTCGGCCTGGCGCAGGCGCAGACCGCGCTCTTCGACTGGGTTCTCGACCTGAACATGCGCGTGGTGGATGCGGACCCGTACCGGACCCGCACCGAACTCGGCTCGCTCGGCCGGCTCAAGAAATACGACGCCATCGTGCTGCGCGTCTACGCAGACGAGCAGGCCGCCGGGCGCGTGCGGCTGCTGCACCGGGGCAGCTACAACACCTACCTCTCCGGCACCTGGGTGGCGCGCGGAGCAGGGATGGAGAACCTGGAATCCGAGGCTGACAACGAAACCTGGGTGCTGGACGCCACCGGAGAGAAGTCCGCGCCTTCCCTGCATGTACGCATGGCGACGCGCATGGAGGGCGGCCGGGCCCTGCTGGCCCTGCCCGCGGGCACCACGCGCATCGCCTCGTTGCCGGCCACGCAACTGCGGCGCAACTCGCTCGGCTCCGTGTCAGCTCAGCTTCCGGTCGATTGGGCGAGTTACGAGGCGCAGGCCGGTCCCGGCATTGCGCTTTACGCGCCGCCGGCGGCGGAGGACCTTGCGGTACCGATCGAAGAGCGTGCGGTTCTGGAGCGCGTCGTTGCCGAACTCGGCCTGCGCGGGCTGGCGCCGGCAGCGCGGCTGCGCCGCATCGGGCAATACCTCGGCGGTTTCGCCTACGCCACCTACCGCGAGAACCCCGTGCCCGCCGGCGAGACCGCGCTGGGCGATTTCCTCACGCGCACGCGCGCGGGCCATTGCGAATACTTCGCTACCGCCGCGACGCTGCTCGCGCGCGCTGCGGGCGTGCCGGCGCGCTACGCGACCGGCTTCGCAGCTATCGAATACAGCGCGCTGGAGGGCGCCTACGTGGTGCGCACGCGGCATGCGCACGCCTGGACGCGCGCATGGGTGGACGGCCGCTGGCTGGATCTCGACACCACGCCCGCGAGCTGGGGCGAGGAGGAAGCACGCGACGCGCCGTTCTGGCAGTCCTTGGCCGACCTGGCGCGCTTCGCCGGATTCCGCTGGTCGCAGCGCGGCGAGTTCAAGGCCAGCGACGGCTGGTACGCGGTGCTCGCCCTGCTCGCCGCCTACCTCGGCTGGAGCGTACTGCGCGGCCGCCGCGTGCTGCGCGAACAGAAGGCTGCCGCCGCACAACGCCGCCGCTATCCCGGCGAAGACTCGGAGTTCTACGCCGTCGAGAAATCGCTGCCGGAGCGCGGCGCAAGCGAGACTCATGCGGCCTGGCTGAACCGCATTGAATTCTCCCTCCAGAACACAACTCAAATCCACGAGGCGCTGCGGCTTCACCAGCGGTACCGTTTCGATCCGGCAGGCCTGTCGCGCAACGATCGCAACCGCTTGCGGGAACTCTGCCGCGGCTTCTCTGCCTCGACCTGAGATGCGCGCTGCCCTGTTCGTGCTGCTAGCCGCCCTGCCCGCGCGCGCGCAGCAGGCGGACATCCAGAAGCAGCTCATCCAGCGCCAGCAGCAATCGGATGCCTTCGGCCTGCAGCTGCGCCAGTCGCAAGAGCTGCTGAATGCGCCGCCTGCCAGGCGGGCCGAACTCGAATCGCGCCAGCTCCAGGAGCGCCAGCGGCTGGACGACCTGGGCGAAAAGCAGCTGCTGGAAGTGCAGCCCGGCCCGCCGCAATCGCGGCGTCCCTACGAAAGGCAGAACACCGAGGACGAGCGCCGCCTGCTCACCAACACGCCTGCCGCCGTCCCCGCGAGGACCGCGCCGGCGCCGTCGCCGCTGATCCCTCCTCCGCCCGGAGGGATCGTCCTGCCGGGCGCAGAGGCGTCGCGCCCCTGATTATGGCTGGCTTTTCTATTTCGACCGGATTTCCGCCGCGCGTTCGGCGGCCGACTTGGCTTCCGCGGTCTTGCCTTCGCTCGCGTACACGTCCGCCAGCCGTTCCAACGTGGTGGCGACATCGGGGTGTGCGGGTCCGAGCGCCGAAAGACGGATCTCGAGCGCGCGCTTGAGCAGCGCCTCGGCCGCGACGTATTCGCCGCGGCCAGCGTAGAGCCGCGACAGGCCGTAGAGCAACGTCGCCATGCGCGGATGGTCGCGATCAATCGAGTCTTCCAGGATTGCGATCGCCCGCTTGTAGAGGACCTCGGCGGCTGCAGCTTCGCCCTTGCGCGCGTAGAGCGCGGCCAGGCCTCCGAGCGAACGCGACATGAGCGGATGGTCACGGTCGCGGGAATTTTCGATGATCTCGATAGCACGCTTGTAGAGGGATTCCGCGTCTTCGAATTTGCCGCGCTGCACGCCAATCGCGGCGAGGCCGTTCAGCGACAGCACGGTTTGATTGACCACGCCCGGCGGCGGCCTGTCGCCGATGCGCATTTTTTCCCAGATGCCCAGTGCGCGGCGATAGAGCGGCTCCGCGTCATCGATTCGGTTGAGGTCCCGCATCAGTTCCGCAAGGCCGCCGAGCAGCTTCCCCGTCTCGAAATCGTCGCCCGGGATCTTCTCGCTTATCGCCAGTCCACGCCGGAACAGGGGCTCCGCTTCCTCGTAGCGGCCCTGCCGTGCGTACAAAAGCGCCAGATTGCCGAGTGACTGTGCCGTCTCGCGGGATTCGGCGCCGCGCGACCGCTCGCGGATCTCGAGCGCGCGTCTGTACAGAGGCTCTGCGGCGGCAAACTGGCCCAGCGCCCGATGACACTCAGCAAGGCGGTTCAGGGCAGTCGCGACGATCGGATGGCGCGGGTTTCGCTCGACCTCGGCCAGGGCCACCGCTTTTTCGGCGACCGCGACGCAGCCCTCGTACTTGCCCTGGAAAAACAGGTCGGTCGCTTCCTGCACGAGCGACTTCCATTCCGGACTCTGCGCTGCGGCTGGCAGCGGCGACACGCCCAGGGCGAGCGCAATGAGAATCCCAGCGGCCAGTCTCATAAATGGATTGTCAGATTGGTGCCGGTTGACGGAATCGAACCGCCGACCTTCGGTTTACAAAACCGCTGCTCTACCAGCTGAGCTAAACCGGCAATGTGGCGCGATTATGCGCCTACTTGATGCGGCGAAGCTGCGGCTTGCCGCCGGTGGGCTTGGTCGGTTCTGTGGGCGAGGCGCTTGGCAAACCCGAGAGCGCCGGCAGCGCGGGGCCGGCTTCGTTGGAAGGCCCCGGCTTGCCGCTGTCCTGCCCGGCATCGACCTGGATCGCCGGCTTCGGCGCGTCGACGTCGAAGGTCATGCCGTGCCCGGTCTCGCGCGCGTAGAGCGCGTAGATGCAGTTCACCGGCACGGAAATCTGCCGCGCCACGCCGGCGAAGCGCGCCGAGAATTCGATCAGCTCGTTGCCCATCTGCAGCTTGTGCACCGCGGACGGGGAGACGTTCAGGGTGATCTCGCCGTTGCGCACGTATTCCGACGGCACTTGCGAGCGCGAATCCACTTTCACCGCTAGGTGCGGCGTGTAGCCGTTGTCCACGCACCATTCGTAGAGCGCGCGCAGCAGGTAGGGTTTGGTGGATATCTCAGCGGTGGTCATGGCGGGAGGAAAGGGGCTACGCGTGCGGGTTTCCGCTTATTTCCGCATCACTTTTTCGGACGGCGTCAGCGCCTCGATGAACGCCGGGCGCGAGAACAAGCGTTCGGCGTACTTCATCAGCGGCGCGGCCGGCTTGCCCAGCTTGACGCCGTAGTGGTCGAGCCGCCAGAGCAGCGGCGCGATGGCGACGTCCAGCATCGTGAAGTCGTCGCCCAGCATGTGCTTGTTCTTGGTGAAGATGGCCGAGAGCTGCACCAACTGGTCGTGGACCTGGGTACGCGCCTTGTCGACCTGCTTTTCCTTGCCCGACTCGAGCGCGTCGACGTGGTCGAAGAGCTCCTTCTCCATGTTGAACAGCATCAGCCGCGCACGCGCGCGCATCACCGGGTCCGCGGGCATTAGCTGCGGGTGCGGGAAGCGCTCGTCGATGTACTCGTTGATGATGTTCGACTCGTACAGGATCAGGTCCCGCTCGACCAGCACCGGCAGGCGGTTGTACGGATTCATCACCGCGATGTCTTCG
>DATJYN010000105.1:0-2429 GCA_035499575.1 Burkholderiales bacterium
CGGTGGTGCGCTGATGGCCTTCCGCATGCGCGGCAAGGACGGCGGGGTCGCCTTTGCTCCCGCCGGAAATTCGTTCCGGGAACTCAGGACCTGGAAATCGCCGCGCACCGGCACCCTTTATCCGGTCTCCATGCTGGTCAACGACGACCTCCGGCTGGAACCGCTGATGGACGACCAGGAACTGGATGCCCGCGCGAGCACGGGGACGATCTACTGGGAAGGGGCCGTGCGCGCGTTTCGAGCAGACAGGCAGGTGGGGCGGGGCTACCTGGAGCTCACGGGCTACGGGCGGCCGATGAAGCTCTAGGCCTGGCAGAAGAGAGCGCCACGCCGGCCAGGATCAGCGCGATGCCGGCGCCGTGGTACCAGCTGGGATATTCGCCGAGGAAAACCATCGACAGCACCACGGCAATTCCGGGCATCAGGTGCATCGTGGCCCCGGCGCGCGGTGCGCCGATGCGCTTGACGACATAAGTCCAGCCGGCGCCCGCGAGCAGCAGCGAGCCGATCGCCGAATACGCGACGGCAACCAGGCCCGCCGCCGAAAGATTCATCGTCCTGTTCGAAAGTACTTCATAGAAAACCCAGGGCAGCAGGCAGGCCAGTCCCATGGCGCACAGCACCGTGAGGAACTCCGGCGTGTCCAGGTCGTCGCTGCGCATGCGCAGGAACACGGTGTAGGCGCCCCACATGAGCATCGAGGCGACCGCGAGCGCGTCGCCGACATTGAACGACACCAGCGAGAGGCGTCCCTGCGTGCCGATCAGCGCCACGCCGCAGAACGAAATCGCGACGCCGAACCACTGGCGCGCGGCGATGCGCTCGCCGAGCAGCGGCCGCGCCAGCAGCAGGATGAAGATCGGCGCGGTGGACAGGTAGAGCGTGGCGCTGGTGGCGGTGGTGTAGTGCAGGCCCAGCCACTGGCAGGCGAGGTGCAGGCCGCCGCCGGTGAGGCCGATGGCGAGAAGGATTTGCCGGCTCCTTTCATCCGTTTTCCTTAATTTTTCAAAAAGATTTCTGAATGTAAAGGGCAAAAGGACGAGCAGCACCAATACCAGCCTTCCTGCCGTCGCAATGCCGGGCGAGATGTCGTCGCGCACGGCGCGCGCGACGATCCAGTTGCCCGACCAGAGCAGCAGGGTCGCCGCGAGAACCAGCCATGCTCTGAAGCGCATGGCGCATGCTAATCTCAATCGATGCCGCAGATTGCCGTTGCCGGGCATCCGATCGAATACCTGGAGATGGCCGGCGCGGAACCTGCGCTGGTGTTCCTGCACGAAGGCCTGGGCTCGATCCGCCAGTGGCGCGATTTCCCGGAGAAGGTGGCGCGCGCCACCGGCTGCCGCGCGCTGCTCTACGATCGTTACGGCTACGGCAATTCAACTGTGCTGAAGGAGGAACGAGTAGGGCTGGACTTCATGCATCGCGAAGCGCTGGTTTTCCTTCCTGAACTGCTTTCCGGGTTGAACGTCCGGAACCCCATCCTGGTCGGCCACTCCGATGGCGCTTCCATCGCGCTGATCCATGCGGGACGCCATGCGACGCGCGGGGTGGCGGTGATGGCGCCGCACGTTTTCGTCGAGGATGCCGGGCTCAGGAGCATCAAGACGCTCGCCGACACCTTCGAAACAAGCGACCTCCCCGGGCGCCTGGCGAAGTACCATCGGGATGCGCGCAAGACCTTCCACCTGTGGGCCGACGCCTGGCTGGACCCGGCGTTCCGCGAATGGAACATCGAGGAGTACCTGCCGGGGATCCGCTGCCCGGTGCTGGCGATCCAGGGGGCAGGGGACGAGTACGGCAGCATGGCGCAGCTGGATGCGATCGCGCGGCAGGTGGGCGGGTCCTGCGAACTGCTGGAACTGGAGGATTGCGGCCATGCGCCGTTCAGGGACCAGGCGGAGCCGGTGTTGAATGCCGTCGCCGCATTTATCGGGAAAATAATTGGAACACACGCTTAAGACCGACATCCGCACCATCAGCCTGGTCGCCCTGGCGCACGGGCTGTCGCATTTCTTCCAGATCTCGACGGCGGTGCTGTTCCCGCTCATCAAGGACGAACTCGGCGTCTCCTACGTCGCGCTGGGCGGCACTATCGCGCTGTACTACATCGTCAGCGGCGTGTGCCAGACGCTCGCCGGCTTCGCGGTGGACCGCTACGGAGCGCGCAGGATGCTCTTCATCGGCCTCGCGCTGGCGACCGCGGGCGCGGCGCTCGCGGGCAGCGCGCAGAGCTACGAGATGCTGGTGGCGGCGGCGATCGTCGGCGGCATCGGCAACAGCGTGTTCCATCCCTGCGACTTCTCCATCCTCAATGCGCGCGTGAGCAAGGCGCGCCTCGGCTACGCCTTCAGCGGTCACGGCATCGCCGGCTACCTGGGCTACGCGGCGGCGCCGGTGTACGCCGTGATGATGGCGGGCTCGCTCGG